>CAYVPD010000079.1:0-6533 GCA_964453545.1 uncultured Gemmatimonadaceae bacterium | reverse complement strand
TGTCGCTGTCCGGATTGAAATTCAGCGTCTGAAAGGGAATGCGAATCTCGGCCGACCACCCGTCAGGCAGGCGTGCGACCTGAGCCTCCCAGATGCCATCCCATGTTTTGTTGGGACGCCCGCCGACGAGGCCATCACCCATCAGCCCGTTGGCATTGATCTCAAAAAAGTAGCCCGTGCGCCCATCGCGAAACGTGTCGAAGATCCACATGAAGCGGTCGTCGGTACCGAGGCCCTGATCACGACGTTTCTGAAAGGCAAGAATGCCCTCGGGGTCATCAAACAGCATTGCTCCGATATAGAGCGCGTCTTTGTCGTAGACGATCCGAATCTCGGTGCGCTCACTCGGTTCCGCCCCCTCGCGTGGGTCTTGCTGCGTGAAGTCGGTGATGGGGATGGCTTGCTGCCACAACGCCTCATCGAGCTGGCCATCGAGGTCGATGTTATGCTCGGCTCCGTCAAACGAGAGCGCCTGCAGGGTCGGGAGTGCCGATGGCGCTTCAGCCTGCTGGGCCTGTGCACTGTCGGCAAACGCGACGCACAGCAGAGCAAGGGCGGTGCCGAGGCGCACATGGCGCGGCAGGAGCGGAAATGCGAGTCTCAGAAGGGTCACGGAACCGTCAGGTAGAGGGCGTAGACGTGCCAAGGGCGCGACCCGCTCAGCCGGCCGCGCCCTCGTGACTGACACGCCTGAGGCGTGATGCGTTGAACCGTCAGGGCACGATGGTGCGCAGTCCGGCCTCGGCGACCGTCAGCAGGAGTGCCCGCTGGATCGCGAGATAAGCATCGCGGTTGACCCAGTACTCATCGGGTGCGTGCCCGTTGCCCCCGATGCCGCCCCGCCCGATGGTCACAGCCGGCACCCCCAAGGCAATCGGTACATTGCTGTTGGTTGAGGCGCGGCCAAGCGATGCCTCAGTGCCGAGTGCGGCGCTGGTAGCTAGTGCGCGCTGGACCAAGGGGTGCGCATCAGCCATCTCGCCCGACGGGCGATCCCCGACCTTGTCGAGGTTCACGGTCAGCGCCTCGCCGTCGCGACGCAGGTCGTTTTCTTCGACGACCGCACGCTGCATGGCATCGACAAAGGCGGCCTCGATGCGGCTCAGGCTCTCGGGGTTTTCCGATCGCATGTCGACCTCGAGCCACGCCTCAAATGGAATCGCGTTGACCGAGGTGCCACCGCCGAGACGGCCGACGTTGTAGCTCGTGCGCGGGCCTGAACGCGTCAGCGTATCGGCCACGTCTTGGAAGTAGCGCACGCCACGAGCTAGCGCGTGCGCCGGGTTGGCGAGCCCGAAGGCCCCCCATGAGTGTCCTCCCGGGCCCTCGACGGTGACCCGGTAGCGCACGCTGCCGAGACCTCTCGATACGATGCGCTCGAGCCCTCCGCCATCAACCTCAAGCCACGCATCGATGGGGTCGGCACCCTCGCGGAACAGGTATTTCATGCCGCGCAGGTCGCCGAGGCCCTCTTCGCCTACGGTACCGATGAAGAGCACATCATCGTCGGTCTCGATCCCCGCCTCTTCCATGGCCCGAAGCACGGTCAGCACCACGACGATGCCGCGGGTATCGTCTCCAACACCGGGAGCAAAGAGCGTATCACCCACCTGACGTACGGTGACGTCGGTGCCCTCAGGAAAGACGGTGTCCATGTGCCCGCTGATCGCGATCGTGCGCTCACCGACGACACCACGGCGCAGGCCGATGGCGTTGCCTTCGGCATCAATCCAGACGGAGTCGGCGCCGAGCTCGGTGAGCATCTCTGCATAGCGCTGTGCGCGCTCCTGCTCCATAAACGGCGGGGCGGGAATTTCAGTCAGCTCGATCGTACGCTCGAGCGACCACCCGTCGAGGGCTTCGATAATCTCGAACGCACGGGCGACGGTCGGGTTTGCGGCGAGCGTATTGACCTGGGCCGAGATCTCGGGATCAACCTGCTGCGCCGACAGGGCAGGCACGGCCAAGGCCGTCGAAAAAACCACGAGAGCCAATGAGGTGCGAAGCAAGCGAGCAATCATGTTGAATCCTGAGCTGGAGATGCATGGGGCCGACGGCCTCGACGGTAGGGCGCCCTGCGAGTCGGGGCAAGATGCACAACGCCCCCCGAAGCCACGATTGGCTCCGGGGGGCGCGTGCCGCCTTGCGATGCCTTACTGCGCATCATCAGGCGCCATCACTCGGCTCAGTTCGGCCGGAACGCCCGGGTGCCCGAGAGTGGGCACATGTTCACAGCGTTGTTGGCATCGTCGAGCTGGGTCGCCAGCGCCAGCATCGAGCTGCGGTCGTCACTTGCCAGAGCGGACTCAACGGCCGCGATCAGGCCTTCAGCCGTGGAAAGCGCCGGGAGCGATCCCTGCTCCGGCACGATGAAGGCCACGTCGGGGTGCGCCATGTTGAGCAGGGACGAGACAGCCGCGCGCAACAAGATCTGCTTGCCTCCGGTCGTACCGCTTCCACCTCTGAAGTTGAGTGCCTCCAGCATCGTGTTGGTCGCAAATGGCGCCAAGTGGGTGGCGTCAAACGCTGCGCTCAGCGGGTCGTTCCAGCTGTAGCCCACCCAACGGTCGGTGTGATTTTTCCAGTAGCCGGGCGTGCAACCGTAGACCTCACTCGTGTTGAAGAAGTTGTTGGCCACCTCGTTCATACCTGACGTGAGGGAGACGGCCCAGCCACCGGTTTCGAGGCCACTCATACCGTCGCCGCACACCTCGTTGGCGGGGTATGAGAGAATCCATGATGACAGCGTCTGCTCGCAGACCACGTAGTTGCCCGGTGCGAGCCCTGCAAAGCTGTACGCCCCACCCATGTCGGTGACCGATGACGTGATCAAGGTGTCACCCATCGTGAGAGTACCCGACCCATCGACGTCGTCAAATAACTGAATGGTGAAGCCATCCAGCGGGCTGTCTTCGCTATCGGGCATGCCGTCGTCGTCTCCATCGCCAGCGGCATCGCGATATTTCACGCCGCTCTTCGACGCGAGCTGGTAGTTGCCGAAGTCGTTGTCGGGCTCGACGGTGCCGGAGCCGAGCGTGATCTGGTAGGTGCCGCTACCGCAGCCGTCGGTTGGCACCGGCTGGCTCTGAATCCAGCCCTCATCGCAGACTTCGCGAATCGTGTAGGAGCCAGGCTCGAGGTTGAAGCTGTACGCCCCGAGTGAATCGGTCGTGGTCGACGAGACGAGCGTCTCGCCCTGCCAGGCCTGAATGGTCCAGCCTTCGAGGGGCGGCTCGCCCTCGTCCCACGCGCCGTTGGCGTTCAAGTCGTGGTACTTGTGACCGGCTTTGGTGGCCTGTTCGTAGTTGCCGAAGTCGTTGCCTTCGTCGACCTGCGCTGACGTCAGGGTGACGTCATGCACGCCGCTGCCGCAGCCGTCAGTGGGCGTCGGATAGCTCTGAATCCATCCGTTGATGGGGCAGACTTCTGCGACGGTGTAGCTGCCGGGCACGAGGTTGAAGCTGTAGGCGCCCGTTGCATCGGTCATGGTTGAGTCACTGACTGCATCGCCCATGCCGGTGGTGCCGGTGACGCGAATCCACCAGTTCTCCAGCCCGGGCTCGCCTTCGTCCCACGTGCCGTTGGCGTTGAGGTCGTGCCACTTCGAGCCGCTCTTCGATGCGAGCTGGTAGTTGCCGAAGTTGTTGCCGTCGTCGATTTCGCCTGCGAGCAGGTCGATTTCGTAGACCCCGCTCCCGCAGCCATCGGTTGGGGCCGGTTCACTCTGCATCCAGCCTTCTTGGCACACCTCGCGAATCGTGTGCGCGCCCGGTTCGAGCTCGAACTCGTAGTAGCCCGTCGAGTCGGTTACGGTCGACGCGATCAGCGTCTCGCCCTGCCAGGCCTGAATGGTCCAGCCCTCAAGCGGTGGCTCGCCCTCGTCCCATGCGCCGTTGGCATTGAGGTCGTGGTACTTATGACCCGCTTTGATCGGATCTTCGAAGTTGCCGAAGTCGTTGCCCTCATCAACCTGCCCGGACGTCAGGGTAACGTCATGCACGCCGCTGCCGCAGCCGTCGGTAGGCGTAGGATAGGTCTGCTTCCACTCTAGGGGGTTTGAAGCGGGGCAGACTTCTGCGACGGTGTAGCTGCCGGGCACGAGACTGAAGCTGTAGGCGCCCGTTGCATCGGTCATGGTCGAATCACTCACCGCATCGCCGATGCCGGTCGTACCGGTGACGCGAATCCACCAGTTCTCCAGCCCGGGCTCACCTTCGTCCCACGTGCCGTTGGCGTTGAGGTCGTGCCACTTGGAGCCGCTCTTGGTGGCGAGTTGGTAGTTGCCGAAGTCGTTGTCTGGCTCGATGGTGCCGGAGCCGAGCGTGACTGCATAGGTGCCGCTGCCGCAGCCGTCGCTCGGCACGGGCTGGCTTTGAATCCAGCCTTCATCGCAGACTTCACGAATGGTGTAGGAGCCGGGCTCGAGGTTGAAGCTGTAGGCCCCGAGTGAATCGGTCGTGGTCGACGAGACGAGTGTCGCGCCCTGCCAGGCCTGAATGGTCCAGCCCTCGAGGGGCGGCTCGCCCTCATCCCACGCGCCGTTGGCGTTGAGGTCGTGGTACTTGTGCCCCGCCTTGGTGGCTTGCTCGTAGTTGCCGAAGACAACGGTAACGGTGTCTTCACCCATCACCATGACGTCGTCATGGATGCCGCTTCCGCAGCCATCCGTCGGGACTGGCTCACTCTGTCTCCAACCGTTGATGGGGCAGACTTCGGCGACATCATACAAGCCTGGAGGCAGGGACTCGAAGATGAAATACCCTGTCGAGTCGGTGAAGGCGGTGAGCTGCTCCGAGCCAAAGGTGAGTCGAATCTCCCATCCCTCGAGTCCTGGCTCGCTGGCATCACGTGAGCCGTTGGCATTGAGGTCATGGTACTTGAAGCCATCGATGTTGCCAGGGGAAACCACGGCGCTCGGCTGAATGCTACGGTCCTGATTGCTCGCGCCGCCTCCGTCAAGGTTCTGTGTGCGCATGTGCCAGGGGGCACCGCTGATTTGTGAGGCTCCGTTGGGCTCACCGCCAATCAGACTCTCCCAGCAGAGCGAACACGAAAGCTGCCCGCCCCAGACGAAGAGCACGGCCGAGCCGGTCGTCGTGAACTCGACGATCAAGTCCGCCGTGCTGTTGCCATCGAGTGGGCCATCGTGGGTCGGCATACTGATGTCGGTGATGGAGCCTCCGTAGATGCGCAACTGGCGCTCTTCATCGGTCAGCCCCGCGAGCTGGACCGAGGTCGGTGTGCCGTCGATTGTGCCGGGATTCGTGAGGCCGCCGATGCCGCCGCCGACCTGGCGGGCCGAGGCGAGATAGGGCGTGGCATTGAACGGGTCGTACGGAAACACTTCGGCATCGTAGCTGCCCAGACCTGGGCCTCCTTCGCTCGTACAAAGCGAAGATACGGCACCGCCTCCGGTGCCACAGAGCCATGCCTCAACCGTGGCGTAGCCCGTTTCGGCAAGAAGTTCGGTGGCATCGACCGAGGCCAAAAAGTCGTAGGCTTTTCGGCCCCCAGCGGTAAAATCGTGATTGATGTGAATTGTGTGCGTGCCCGGTGTCAGCCCCTCTATTGCGAGCCGAAACGGCACAACTCGCAGCTCAGCGTATTGCGAGTTGTTGCCATTGAGGTTGCCGTTCTGCCATTCCGGGCTGGTTTTGTCGGTACCGTTGGCCCACTGGTCCAGATCGACGTTTAGGGAGCTGGAGCCGTTGGTCGCGCGTACAGAGGGATCGCGGGGCGCCTCGCTTTGCAGGAGTGAGTCTTGGTCGTCACTACACGCTGCGAGCGACAGCACTAACGCCAGCCCGATTGATGTGATGCGTTTCATGAGAGCATTCTCTTGGGGAAATGAGATTTGTCGTGGCCCGATCGTGGGGGGCCTGATCAAATCAAGAAGCTCTCAAATGCCCCATGAACCGTGATTTATGACGATTCGAAGCAACTTGTCTCATGGCTCACGACAAGGGCAGAACGAGTTGGGCCCCGTCGCCGTCTGGGTCACATGCACTGCAAGGTGAGATGAGCTCATCAAGTACTTCGACAAAGCGCGGAAGCACACCCGCGAGATCTTCGTCTTCGAGTTCAGAGAGGCGCAGATCGAGCGTGCGTCGGGCCTGACGCGAAAGCGTGTCTTCGTGCACGCCGAGGTCCATAGCGACCTGGCTCCAAGAACGACGCGGGACCTTGAGGGCCAGCGCTCTCAGCAGCACGACCCAGTCGAGAAAACGGGCGGGCGACTCGCAGGCTTTGCCGTTGAAGTATGTCTTCCACCAGCGCCACAGCGTACGCCGATCACGTCCGGCGGCCGATGCCATGTCGCTCACGGTTCGGATCGATCGACCGCCGTCGAGGGTGGCGGCCAACGCGGTGCGCAGGCGGGCCGGCAAATGAGCCGCTTGTCGAACGTTGCGATGCAGGCGTGACATGATGCCTTGGCTTGTGGCGCGACGCACTGCGCTTGCCAAGTCAGATTCGGCCAGCTCGTCGAGCCAGACGACTTCGTCGGCCGCTGTGAGGCTGAGGCCCGTGGGGCC
>CAYVPD010000078.1:0-6587 GCA_964453545.1 uncultured Gemmatimonadaceae bacterium | reverse complement strand
GATGTCGTCGTTCTGACCCTTGGCCATGAACTTGGGCGTCGCTGGAACCGTTCAGGTCGTTCTGATGAAGGTTGATGCCCTCAGGAGCTATCAGCCCGGCTGACAATCAGGCTGGCTGATAGGTGACAGCCCTCGCGACCGGGATTCCGCACGCGATACCCTGAAGATTGAACACACCAATCTGGTCAAAGCCGGCGCCGCTTCCGGTGTAATTCAGCTCAATCACGCAGGTGCCTTCGCGGGCCCCCGAAAGCCATTGCACTTGGGCGAGCAGAGTGCCGGATGTTTCATAGGCACCACCCGCCACCACCGACAGTAGACCCTCGCTTTGAGCTGAGGGGTCACCCGACAACGTGATCGAGGTGCCAGCAAAGACGCCCTCGACACGGCACTGATCATGCGACTGTCTCACGGCAACTTGCAGATCGATGGCCTCGGAGTCCTGATTGAGTTGTCCTTCGTAGGCGACGGTCGATTGTACGGTCCCTGAGGCCGGGCAGTCGGCCGTGAAGGTGACCTCATCAGCTACTGAGGCTGTCGTCGAAGCGCTGTCGGGTTGAGGAACCACGATCAGGCCCGCGGCGATGGACTGTCGAAGCAGGGTCTGCCCGACGTAGATCGCCTCATCAACGGTCAGCCCCGTCACGGGCTCCGTGTATTCGGTACTGGCGCAGCCGCCCAGAGCAACGGTGGCTGAGAGGGCCAGAAGAGATGGGACCTTCAATGGGCGCAGGCGCATGCAACGCTCGGAGTGAAAAGAGACCCAACTCAATCGACAGCCCTCATCTTGTCACGTTCTGCGACCCCGGCACGCAGGACTGGGTTCCCCTGCCTTCAGCTGGCGGGTAGCGAGGCGGCCAATGCCAAGGGGAGGCCGCAAACGCTGCCTTGAACGTTGAGGTTTCCGACGTCGTCCAGACCCGTACCCGACCCAGCAAAATCGATGCGGAACGGGCACGTCGTACTGCGTTCGCCGGAGGTCCAGTTGAGCTGCCCCTGCATGGTGCCCGTGACCTCAAAGGCGCCCGCGTCGGCGACGGACAGTACAAACGATGCGTTACCCGTCGGATCACCCTCAATCGAGATTGTGCTTCCTTGTACAGGCCCGATTACCTGGCACGCCTTGTGGGCCTGATTCACCTGCATCTCGAGGTCGGCAGCTCCGGTACGACCGTCAAATTGCCCCGCGTAGGCAATCGTCGACTCCATTGTGCCTGAGACTTCACAGGCCCGGGTCACAATGAACTGTTCCGAAACGCCTACGGTGATGCTCTCCCCATCGGCTCGCGGAACTCTGGCCAGTGCCGAGCCCACGGCCTGCACACTCACCACCTCGCTCAGACGGCGCACCTCATCGAGGCTTACCCCCTCGACCGTCTGTGTAATGCCCGGTTCAATGCAGGCAGACACGGCAAGGAGGGTGATGAAGAGCAGGGGCTCTCGCAAACGATCAGCGGGATAGGGCATGGGAGGGTTCCAACTCTGAGCTCACGGGGACTTGAAGAGGCCTGCAGCCGCAGACAAGAACGTCCCAAACGGCACGATGAACGAGAATTGCGTGTTGCCGCCATCGTCGCCGTTCGTGAACCCATCTTCAGAACTTGACACGGCGATCGAGTACAGGCTGGCCACACCGGCGATCCCCAGAGCCGTCACGAGTGAGGTGCGGGCCGCCGAAAACTCGCGCTGTTCGAAGAGCCGCAGATCAGTGCGCTGAAAGGTCAAGGTGTCGGTGACATTGCCACCAGACGCCTGCCCATAAATGGCTCGAGAAGCCCCGAGCTTCACCTCGAGTCGAACCGTCTCACTGTCTCCGCCGAGAAACCGGCCCTGCACACGCTCCAACAGCAAGCCCTGGTTTCGCTCCAAGTTGTCGCGGCCGGCCCCGGTGAGTTGTACACGCACCTCTTCGCGCGGTTGAGGGTCAGACTCCAGTGGGGCATGCGTGTAGCAGCCCGACAGCATGACGGCGGTCGCCAGCAGAATTACAGATCTGGCCGCTGCAGTAGAGTGCCTTACGGCAAGCGTGCTCCAGGTGTTCACGGTCGCCTCAACGGTATGGAGGATGGCTGAAACTAGATTGGGGGGACCGGTCGCCCGGCCCCCCCAATCTTGTCACCAGACTGAGACTGCGCCAGCACCTGGCGTCGTCAGCAGGATCCGAGAATGTAGCAGTTCGATACGTTCTCGTCCTGGCCAATGATGAACATCTGACCATTGCGTGTCGCGTCAGACCCGGGCGCCCACGACGGGGCATCGATATCGAAGCGATACTGGTCTGCGATGCGACGCGTCGGCATGAAGAACAGATTCACGAGACGCTCGTGCTGAAGCATCTCGAGCACGCTCGGCGCACCAGCCGCCTCGGGGTCATAGGCCGACGACCCCTTGATGGCACGCACATGGTTGATGTGCATGACAGCATCGGCCGTGTTGCCGCCAGCCAGAGCCGCCTCGGCGAGAATCAGGTGCAATTCGCGAGATGACACCACGGGGAGCGACGGGTAGAGGAAGTCCTCGATGAAGCCGGTAATGATGGCATCAATCGCAGGGTCAACCGTTCCGTCTACAGGATCCAGGTAGGTGACTTCTTCGACGTTCCGCCCGGCGGGATCGAGCTGCACATACAGGGGCGAAAACGCGAACTCCTGACGCGAGTTGATCCAGCTACCCTGGGGGTTGCTCTGGGTCGACGCACCAAACTCAAAGTCGTGCGACCAGTCAGCGGTGGCGCCGAGATCTTGAATCACCCGTGCCGCAATCGAGTTGGCCTGACCGTTGTTGACCAACGGGTTTGACGGAGCCGAGCCAGCCGGGTTCAGCTTGCCCCAGAGCTCCTTGGCCCAATGGGCCCGGGCCTGAAGCGCCCGCGCGGCAGTCGCCATACCTGACGCACTCCGGGCCGTGGCTTCAGCTTCGGCAGCCGTCAGCCGCTCCAAGGCGATGTCATACACGGTGTGCATGTTCGACTCGCCGATGGGAGGCCCCACCTCGGTGCGGTTCGAAAACGTGAAGTCTTCGAAGTTGTCGGCAATCGTCAAGTAAACGATACCCGAGATCAGGTACGCTCGAGCCAGGTCGGTCGGGGTGGTCAGAGCCGTCGAAAACTCTTCGGCAATCGCGATAGCCTCATCCGACATCCAGCGAGCGGCGGAGAGGTCATTGAAGAGGGCATCGCTCCGGCCTTCGGGATTGGTGATGCTGCCGACGTTCAGCTCGGCAGCCCAGTTCTGAGAACCCGTATGCTCGAGTTCGTCAGACAGGTTGGAGGTCGAAACCGCCACATTGCCAACGGCTGCGGCGGCCATGGCCAGCGCCCCGTTCACCATTGCGTTGACTGACGCGGCGTCTTCCAAGTCAGACTGCACCACGTTGTTTGGGTTTTCAACGTCCAGCAGACTGCTGCAGCCGGTCAGCCCCATGGAGAGCATGCCGACGGCGAGTCCGAACGCCTTGAACATGAATTTTGTTGAAAGTTGCTTGTTCATGGAATCGCTCCGTTAGGTCAGAATCCGACGCGGACGCCAAAGGTGAGTCGCCGCGGCACACCGGGACGCCATCCGTCGATACCGTAGACGAAGTTCTGGGTCGGGTCACTCGAACGACCCGTCGTCACGTTGTTGTCCGGATCAATCCCAGTGTACTTGGTCCACAGGGCGAGGTTACGGGCCGCGACCGAGAGGGTCATGCGGCTCAGACCCAGACCTTCGACCAGGGTGCCGGGCACCACGTAGCTCAGACTGAGCTCGCGGAAGCGAATGTAGTCGGCCTCTTCGATGCCATTCAGTCCCGACCAGGGAGACAGCGAGATCTCCTTGGTGTAGGCCTGAGCGGCACGAAGCCGCTCCTCAGCCGTGCTGGCCGGATTCAGAAGCGTGGCCTCGATCCGAGCCGTCTCGGGTGTGTTGCGACCCAACAGCCAGTGGGAGTCGCGGAACGAGCCGCTCAGGTTCTGACGGTAGAAGTTGCCGAAGGCATAATCGAACTGGGTGCGAATCTTCAGATTGCCCAGAATCGAGAACGTTCCGCCAAACGAACCGCTCCAGTCGGGCGTCGGCTTGCCGCGGTAGTGTTCATCTGCCGGACCACCGCCACCTGCACCGGCCAGCAGTACCAGCTGGTCGGGGTTCTTCGGCGATGACAAGAAGGCCAACATCTGCGCCTCGGTATCGGGCAGGCCGTCACCGTTCTGGTCGAACGGGAAGGGGGAGTTGGCCAATTGACGCGTGAAGAAGGCACCCGGCGCATAGCCCTCGGCGATCCAGGTGCGGTAGCGGTAGTAACCCACCTTGATGGAGGGCGCGCCCCCCATGTCGGTGACTTCTTCGTTGAGATATGAAGCGTTGGCAAAGGCATCAAACGAGAAGTTCGGGGTGTTTACGACCATACCGTTCAGGCCGATTTCAACACCGCGGCCGCGCAGCTCACCCAGATTGAACAGCTGAGGTGAGGTGAAACCACCCGACGGGGGGAACTGACGGGGGACCAAGACGTCATTGACGGTGCGGTCCCAGTAGGTCACATCAAGCGACAATCGGTCGTTGAGCAGTCCGAAGTCCGCACCGATCTCCCACTCCGTCGAAATTTCGGGGCGAAGGTCAGGGTTTCCGAGGTTGGCCGGCTGAACGCCAGGGCCGTCTTCGGAGGGGCGCGGCGAGAAGGTCGTGAACTGGTCGAAGGCGCCCGGCTGAAGCCCAGACTGCCCAATGGCGCTACGAACTCGCAGCGAGCTGATCGGACCGATGTCATCCCACCAATCCATGTCGCTGGGCACGAACGACGTCGAGATCTTCGGATAAAGCTGAGCACCGGCAGTCGTGCCGAAGGCACTGTGCTGGTCGAAGCGTGCACCAACGGTGGTAAACAGGTAGTCATCCCAGCCAAACTGGCCCTGAACGAAGACACCTGCGTTGACCTCGGCGATCAACGTTTCCCCGGCCGTCGGCTCAGCCGCTGCACCCGTAACCTCAAGGCCCGGAGCCGGGAAGGAGAAGCCGTACGAGTAGTTGCGGTGATACTCCGACTGCAGGATCTGCGTACCGGCCAACAGGTCGGCTGAAAGACGATCCATGAGCTGGGTGGTCCACGTCGCCTTCAGGTCAATAGTGACTTCGCGACGGTTGTGGTCCCTCAGCCCACGCTCGCCCTGCGGCGCGTAGCTCGAAAAGTTGTCGACATCCCAGCCGAACCGGGAGAAGTCAACCTCGCCCGACGAGATGATATCGACGCCGAAGGTACCATCGAGGGTGACGTTCTCGATCGGGTTGAAACTGGCATTGACCGAACCGGCAAAGCGACGCGTCTCTTCGAACTGTTCGATGTTGAACATTTCGCGCATCGTCGCAAAGGCGCCCGTACCGGTCGGGTTGTTGTCACTCGCCAACTCCGGCTTCGACATGATCGCCATCGAGAAGGTGCCCGTGGTGTTGTTACCGTTGGTGGGCACTTCGTGGTAGCGCTCCGTATACATCGAAGAAATGCGGAAGCGGAAGTTGTCGGCCGGGAAGAAGTTGATGTTGGCCGTGGCCTGCTTCTGCGTGTCGAGGTCTTCGGCGGGACCGAAGGTGCCGCCGCCAAAGGCGCCGTCTTCTCGCGCATAGCGCCCTGAGACGAAGTAGTTCAGGGTCTGCGATCCACCGCGAACCGACAGGCTGTACGACTGATGGTTTCCGGTCTCGAAGAGGTCGTTGAGCAGCGGGGCCTCAAAGACGTCGTAGGGCCCGATGTTACCGACCCCCCAGTAACTGCCGAGCTGGTCGGCGTGGACCTGCGTGCAACCATCTTTGACACCATCACCGTTGAGGTCGCCCACCAGAGCGCTCCCCGCACGTGAGCAGGCGAAGCCAGCGTGCTTCGCGTAGCGGCTCTGGTCCATGGCCGCGAATCCGCCTTCGGTCGAGAACTCCCACTGCGTCTGACCGGCACGGCCCTGCTTGGTGAAGATCTGAATCACGCCGTTTGACGCTTCGGTGCCGTACAGCGTAGCGGCCGCAGCACCCTTCAGAATCTCCACACGCTCGATCGCGTCGGGGTTGATGTCGTCGAGACGCGAGGCACCACCGGCATCACCCTCGTTGACCGAGTTGTCGATGCGAATGCCGTCGACATAGATGATTGGGTTGTTGTCCTGCGTGAGCGACGAGGTACCGCGGATTCGAATCTGCGAGCCCTCGCCGGCCATGCCACCCGTGGCCGAGAGATTCACGCCGGGCTCACGACCCTGAAGAAGCTCAGAGAAGTTGTTGATCGGCGCGTCTTCGAGCGCTTCCATGCTTACCGTCGCGATCGAATTTCCGAGCTTCTTGACGGCGGTCGCCTGTCCGGCACCCGTAACCACGATCTGCTCCAGCTGAATCGCGCTGGCCCGCAGCGTGAATTCCAGGGTTGCCGTGCCTCCCTCAGACACCGTCACGGTCTGCGATACGTTGGCATACCCTACGCGCTGAACCTGTACCTCGACCTCTCCGGCAGGTACGCCACTCAGCACAAAACGGCCGGCCGAGTTGGTTAGGGCACCAACACTGGTTCCCGGGATGAATACCTGAACGGCGTCGAGCGGGCGCAGACTGCCCTCTTCGGTGACGGTT
>CAYVPD010000077.1:0-6715 GCA_964453545.1 uncultured Gemmatimonadaceae bacterium | reverse complement strand
GACGCTGCCCGAGTCGCTCATGCGCGGCTACGAACCCGGCCGGTTTTCGTTCAACGTAAAGGGCGGACGCTGCGAGGCATGCAGCGGCGACGGCCTGGTCAAGATCGAGATGCACTTCTTGCCCGACGTCTACGTGCCGTGCGACGTATGCAAGGGCAAGCGCTACAACCGCGAGACGCTCGATGTGCGCTACAAAGGGCGCAACATTGCAGAAGTGCTGGACATGACGGTTGAAGAGGCCGTCGAGTTCTTTGACGCCGTGCCGCGCATTCGCGAAAAACTGCGGACGCTGCACGATGTCGGGCTCGACTACATTCACCTCGGGCAGGCGGCGACGACGCTCTCAGGCGGCGAGGCGCAGCGGGTCAAGCTCGCCACCGAGCTGAGCAAGCGGCAGACCGGAAGCACCCTCTACATTCTCGACGAGCCGACGACGGGCCTGCACTTCGAAGATGTGCGGGTACTGCTCGAGGTGTTGCACAAGCTGGTCGAGCTTGGCAACACCGTGATCGTGATCGAGCACAATCTTGAGGTGGTCAAGACCGCAGACTGGGTGATCGATCTGGGGCCGGAGGGCGGAGCGGGGGGCGGAAGTGTGGTCGCCGCAGGCACACCCGAGCAGGTGGCGGCGATCGACGCGTCACACACCGGGCGCTATCTCCGAGGATTGCTGGGTCGCTAAGGACGGGGTGCCGGCGGAGGCCCCGGTCTGTCGCGGAGGTGCCGGGCCGCAGGCGCCGGCTCCCTCGCGGACGGCTGAGGCCTGTCGCCGATGCCCCGTCGCAGCGGGCTAGGGTGCGGTCAGGTCGATGCCGACGTGCTTGCTGCGGTCGCGGCCATGACGCCGACCATGGCGGCCTGCACCGCCTCGATCGCAGCCCGGGTGGCCTCGGTGCCCTCACCGGACAATTCGCGAAGTTCGCCCAACCGTGCCTTGTGCGCACGCCGCGCCTTGCGGTCGTAGAGCACCCCGAGCACGCCGGCATTTTGAGCCAGCGTCACGACGATCGCGGTGCGGGCATCGACCGGCGCCGTGGGGTCTTCGACCGCACGACGAATTCGCTCAATGAGTGCGCGCTCCGGACCGGGGTCGACCGTGGGGAAGATTCGTCGGCGAAAGAGCAGCAACACGCGATCCTCAGTCTCTCGAAGAATGCCCTTGCGACACAGAGCCACCGCGGTGCGCCCTCGCAGCTGCCGTACGCGCGACAACCTGTGAACCGTATTGGTCGTATTGGCGCGGCGCTTCGCGGTACTCAGTCGAGCCAGTGCGTCGTCCAGCACTTCGTCGCCGAGCGATGCCGTGTCAGTGACCTCGACCATCGTGCCTCGCCAACGGCCCGCTTCCTTCAGCTCAACACGCTGCTCGAGAACCAGCTCGCAGAGCAAGGCGCCGGCCAGCGTAAGGTCGAGTTGGTCTGTGGCGAGATTGGTGCCCTTGCTGTCATGCAGGGCCAGCAGCAGCAGCTCGTGGTGCAGGCGAAGGTCGCGGTTGCTCATTTGTCTGGACGCGCGTCGGGGGCGGCTGACTTGGAACGCTGCGGTCAGAATCAGACCGGCCCCGATGAGGGTGGTCGGGTAGGGGCGCTCGCCCAGCAAGGCTGCGGCGAGTGTAATTCCATACACCGGCTCCAGTGAAGTGATCACGGCCGCCCGTGCTGCAGAGATGCCACGCAGGCCGAAGATGAAGAGTCCGTGGGCCCCGGCGGTGAAGACGACGCCCAAGAGCACCACCAGGCCCAGATCTCTCGGGGTCGGCTGCACCAGGCCGCCCATGTCGGCCGTGAGCCAGACCACCGGGACCAAGGTCAGTGCGGCCCCCGTCGTCTCGAAGAGGGAGAGTCGCACGGCCCCGTGGCGATTCACCAAGTTGCGGTTCGCCAAACTCAAGACGGCAAATGAAGCCCCCGAAAACACGCCCCACATCGCACCTTGAAGCGCTGACGCATCAAAGCCCCATCTCGCCATAGATAACGAGACTGCGAGTCCCGGGGCTGTATCGGACGGGGTCACCACCACGAGCACAACGCCAACCAGGCATACAAGCGATGCCAGCAGTGCCGTTCGGTCGAGGCGCTGGCCCGGGAGTAGAGGTTCGAGCAGCGCTGCGAAGACGGGAAAGGTCGTGAACGCCGCCACACCAACGGCGACGCTGCTGATCTGAATCGCATGGAAAAAGGCGACCCAATGCGCCGCGAGCAGCACGCCCAACGCAAGCGGAATGCGGGGAGAGGTGCGGATCACTGCGTCGGCGGTGGTCTGACCCTTACTCTGACCCCGACCCTGCCGGAGACGCGCTCTGTGGCTCACCACGTGCCACAGCGCCAAGGCCAGTGCGGCGAAGGTCACCCGCCCAAGCACCAGACTGGTCGCGGGCCAATCGACCAATCGGGCAAACAGCCCCGAGCCCCCGAAGAGCAGGACTGCAGCGTGCAGGCTGAACCAGTCCCGCCGGGTCCCAGAGGCCACGGCCTTGGCTGAAGCGCTCAGAAGATGGCCCGAAAGAGCTCAATACCGACGACGGTGCGCAGCTGCGGACCGACCGGCGTGTCGAGGGCCATGCGACGCAGAACCGGGGCCGGGGGGGCGAGGTCGAGCCGACCGTCCCGCCATTGCGCGAGTGCGCCCGACGGGGCGGCAGGCATAGGTTGGCGGTCCGGGCCCGCGGCCGCCGCGACCGCATCGGTGCCGCGTGACGTCACCATGCCGACACCCAGCCCGGCGAGACTGCCGGCGAGCGGAATGCCGATGGCGACCTTCTCGTCGTCGGGCTCGATCAGCAGGTCGATCCCGAGGCCGGCCAGGCCACCGAGCACGCCGGCGATGCTGACCAGACGCCAGCGGTCTTGGCTCCAGCCGAGGCGGGGCGTGCCGAGGGCGCCAGCGGCCAGGCCGGCGTTGCCGGCCAAGAGCACAGTGGCGAGCAGGTCATCGCCCTCCAGATCGACGAGCACACCTGTGGCGGTTCCGAGCCACGTGCCCCAGAGGCTCCCGAAATTGGCTCCCGTCGCCGACGCTGGTGACACGTCGTTGCGCCCGAGCAGCGCACCTGCCGCGATCCCGACCAGACCTCCGGCGAGCATCGTTGCAAAGATCTCTTCGTCGCCCTGATCACTTTCCCAGCAGGTGTCTTCGAGGTCAGAAACGCAGACCTCTTCGACGCCGAGATCCAGCACCTCACGCCATCCGAAGCCCTGCCATGTGCCCCAACTGCCGCCCAACGTGATCGCCCGTACCTGCCCCCACGAGGGGTCGAGTCGCCGCGCGACGGTCCGGCCAGTCAGATAGCCTGCCGGCCCGCCAAGCAGCAGGCCGAGGCCGTACGGTTCCGACTGATCGGCGCCAAACGAAGCCGGGAGCGCGACGCCCAGCCAAAGGCCGTAGAGCGTGCTCCAGACCTGGAGTTCGACCGACGCCCGCCTGCCTGGCTCCGCGCTCGCCGCACGAGACGCTGCAGACGCGGGTTCACGTGCCCGCTGCTCGGCCAGCTGCTCGGCCAACCGGGTGAGCGCGGCTTCAGCGCGGGCCGCTACCGGTGTGCTGCCAAACCGATCGATGATGCGCTGGTAGAGGGCTTGGGCGACCGCAGTACTCCCCTCGGCCTCGAACTGTCGGGCCACTTCGAGCAGCACGGCCGCAGAATCGGCGTGGGAGAGTTGAGTTTGCCCGGCACCCTGTGACGGCGCCACGCATAGTAGCACGACCGTCAGGGCCGCGGGGGTCAGTAGAGCTGCAAGTAACGAGCGCATGGCACCTCAGGGGCGGGGGGGCTTGGGGCTGAGTGCACGCTGGAGTCGCAAAAAATAGACCACGATGAGCGCCGGTCCCGAGAGCAGCCCCAGCAAAATCGCGCTCCAGATCACCGGTTGTGCGTCACCACCCAGCGCCGCGCGCAGCTGGCCGTATTGCACCAGTAGCAAGATGAGGTTGAGTTCCGCCTGAACCATGCCCAAAAACCCGGTCATCGCCGCCAAAACCCGCGGGTGGGCCGTCGCCTCGAGATCGGCGAGCGTCTGACCACCGGGCAGCTTTACCAGCTTCGGATTGCGCCCCATGCGATGACCCAGAAACACGATCAAGGCATTTAGCCCGAGGGTGAGGGTCGGCAAGAGAAACCAGTTCAAGGGCGAGGCCGGACCCCAGCGATCAGGGCGTCCGTCGGCCCCGAAATGCAGGGGGATGGTCTCTGGAATGCGAGGCCAGCCCCACAGGGCCAAGGCCCAGAGGGAGATGACGAGCAGCAAGTTCAAGGCACGCATGGCGTCATGTTGGCGAGACGGTCGGGGTGGCGCAATCGACCCGGCTGCCGCCACCCTTGTCTCTGGACCGAGTTATCTTGCAAAGCTTGTCGTTCCATCTCTCTGATTCATTGAGGGTCACGGGTTTTCTACGCCATGGCTGAAAGTTCACAAACCCTGTTGGTTCTGCTGATCGTGCTGGCGCTCCTGAATCTGGTGGCCATCGCGTGGCTGCTGCTTCGCCCCTCGACGGCGGTCGCCGACGCGGTGCGTCGCGTTGTTGATGAAGACCTGCGCAAAGGTCGCGAAGAAGCCGCCGCCGCGGCGCAGCGCCTGCGTGAAGAAAATGCCGAGACTGCCCGCGTGCTCCGCACCGAGATCACGCAAGCGATCACGACGCTGGGCGGGTCGATCACGACCAATGTCGAAGCGGTGCGCACCACCCTCGATATGCGCGTCAAAGAGCTGCAGCAGCAAAACGAAAAGAAGCTCGAAGAGATGCGGCGCACGGTCGACGAGAAGCTCCAGGGCACACTCGAGCGCCGGCTCGGAGAGTCATTCAAGCTCGTCAGTGAGCGCCTGGAGCGCGTGCAGCGTGGGCTCGGCGAAATGCAAGAGCTGGCGACCGGGGTGGGCGACCTCAAGCGCGTGCTCACCAACGTGAAGGCCCGCGGCACATGGGCCGAGGTGCAGCTGGGCTCGATTCTCGAGCAGTTTCTTGCCCCGGGGCAGTTTGAACGCAATGTGCGCGTGCGGCCCGATCGCAGTGAGATCGTCGAGTTTGCGGTGCGCCTGCCGGGCCCGGGTGCCGATGGGCCGACGAGTGAGCCGGTCTGGCTGCCGATCGACTCCAAGTTTCCGCAAGAAGACTATTTGCGGCTTCATGAAGCCGCAGAGCAGGGCGATGCCGAGGCGGTCAAACGTGCCTCTGATGCCCTTGCACGTGCGCTTCGCACCGAAGCGGCCCGCATTGCCGACAAGTACCTGCACCCCCCGGCCACGACCGACTTTGGCATTCTCTTTCTGGCGACCGAGGGGCTCTACGCCGAGGCGATTCGTCAGCCCGGGCTCGCACACGACATTCAGCAGAAACACAAGGTGCTGCTGGCCGGCCCCACGACGCTTGCCGCCCTGCTCAACAGCCTGCGCATGGGCTTTCAAACCCTCGCGATTCAGCAGCGGGCCTCAGAGGTATGGGATGTCTTGAGCGCTGTGAAGACCGAGTTCAGCAAGTTTGGCGATGTGCTCGATCGACTCAAAAAGCAGCTCAACACCGCCAGCAACACGATCGATCAGGCGCAGACGCGCACGAGGGCCATGCAGCGGCGGCTCACCAAGGTCGAGCAGCTGCCCGAGACCGAAACCCAAGAGTTGTTGGGTCTCGAGGCGGGCGATGGCTTTGCCGAACTGGGGTCGATCGAGTGGTCTGCTGAAGACGACGAAGCCAACGAAGCTGACGCTTAGCGACCCTCGACGTGCAGCAGAGTCGTGTGGCGCTTGAGGGCCCGAAGCACGACGTAGGCGAGGGTCGACGCTGCGAGGGCCAGTGCGAGCACCGGGTCGAGTTTGACGACCCCCAGAGCCGACTGCTCAGCCACAAGTTCGAGCACGCAGAGGGTAGCCACGAGTCCAAGCAGTCCCGAGTATTCCTTGCGAATGGCCGTGCGCAGGCTGAATGCGAGCGTCGAGGGCTGCCAATTGCGAAATGATGGAATGAAGGCTGGGGTCTGACTCGCCCATTGTGCGTAGTCGTCGCCGAATTGCTCCATCAGGTAGCGCTCTTCGGCCACCATGACGCGCTCGTAGGTAAAGGAGAAGTAGATGGTCGTGATCACCACCATCAGCAAGCCGCCAGCAAACAGCGCTGGTGCAAGCCACATGAGGTAGTTGCCCACATAGAGCGGGTGGCGAACCAGGGAATAGGGCCCTGTCGTATTGACCACGTAGGCGACCTGGGCGCGGACGTTCCGCCCTGAGGTGCCAAAAGGCACTTGCCCTCCGACCCAAAGGCGCACACCAAGCCCGAGCAGCCCGACCGCCAGGCAGCCACCCTCCCACCAGAACTCGGGCACGCCGGGCCAGGTCAGGATCGGGGCGAACCACGCCCACACCAGCAAGAAACCCAGCAGTGGAAGGGGCAGGTAACTGCGCCAACGAAACAACCAGTTGCCTTGCCGCTCCATGAGCGCTTGCAACGGAGTCGGACCTGCGACGGCTGTGGCGGGTGGTGTGGTCAAGGCACTCGGTCTCGGGAGCAGTACGCGTTAGAGGGGGCCGGGGAGTTTTGGCCGAAGTCTGCCTCTCGCGCAAGTCGCGACGGAGCTCAATCCGCCGTCTTTCCCCCTACCATCGCCACGTGTAATTGACCTTTATGGTGGCTCCACGAGAGAGCGTCTGGAGCGATCGGTCACGCGGCCCGAGGCCCATGCCCCCGCCGGCGCTATCGGTATCGGTCCAATCGCCACCGGGCCCCATGC
>CAYVPD010000076.1:0-6776 GCA_964453545.1 uncultured Gemmatimonadaceae bacterium | reverse complement strand
TCAGATGCCGCCGTTTCTTGGCCAGGGCATGTGCAGCGGCATTCGCGACGCCGCAAACCTTGCTTGGAAGTTGGCGCTCGTGGTTGCGGGTCGGGCTGACCGCAGCC
This sequence comes from uncultured Gemmatimonadaceae bacterium, assembly GCA_964453545.1. GTDB lineage: Bacteria > Gemmatimonadota > Gemmatimonadetes > Longimicrobiales > Gaopeijiaceae > Gaopeijia. The sequence continues at coordinate 6,669 of CAYVPD010000076.1, read as the reverse complement.
TCATCGAGACGTATACGTCGGAGCGCAGCCAGCACACGCGCCACATCATCGACACCGACCTGCGGCTGGGTGACGTGATTCAGACGACGGATCCCGAAATCGCTCGTGCACGCGACCAGCAGGCGATCGACGCGGGTGGGGCCGTGCCGCTCACACCGCCGCGCTTTCCGATCGGACCTGGGGTGCACACGGGTTCCGGCCTGCCCGCGCCCGGTCGCGCACCGATGGCCGAAGAGGCCGTGTGGCCGCACTGCTTTCATCTGATCGGTGACGTCGAGCCGTCAGAGTGGGCACAAACTGCGCTCGAAGCCCTTGGGGTCCGGCGTGTGCCCGAGCCCGACGCGGTACTCGCAGAGTGGCTGGCCGCGCAGGGCGACGGGACCCGCGCCGCGTTGGTGCGTCCCGACACGCTCATCGCCGGGCTCGTTGACACGCCTGAGCAGCTCGACGCGTTGCTCGCCGAGTGGTCGGGGTGGTTCGCGTTTGAGGGTGCTGCGCCTGGGGATGCTGCCCCGGGGGATGGCGGGGCCGCATGACGTCGTCTAGGGCGAAAGCAAAGCGGCCACCGGCCTTTGCGGCACTCGTGTCGCGGTCGCATGCGCTGGTCACTGGCGGCTCAAGCGGTATTGGCCTCGAGATCGCGCGTGGCCTGCACAAGATGGGCGCCCAGGTGCATCTGGTCGGGCGCTCCGAGGCGCGGTTGGCCGATGCCAAGGCTCGGCTTGAGTCCGATTCGCCGGATCGACCGGCCGGGGGCTCAGGCAGCGCCGTGCACACGCATGCCTGCGATGTGACCGACCCAGCCCAGGTTGAAGCGCTGTTTGCGACGCTTCGTGCGAACCATGCGCTTCCCGCCGTGATCGTCAATTCTGCGGGCAAGACGCACCCCGGACGCTTTGTCGATCTCGAAATCGCCGACTTTGAAGCGACGCTGGCGTCGAACTACTACGGCACGCTGCATGTGCTGAAGCAGGCTGTGCCCGCCCTCATTGAGCGGGGCGAGGGCTACATCTTGAACGTCGGATCGGTGGCCGGGCTCATGGGGGTCTACGGCATGACCACCTACAGTTCGTCAAAGTTTGCCGTGCGTGGGTTCACGCAGGCGCTGCGGGCCGAACTCAAGTGGCACGGGATCGGCGTTTCGCTCCTGTGTCCGCCCGATACCGACACCCCGATGCTTCAGGGTGAGCTCTCGCTGCGTCCGCCCGAAACCGAGGCATTGTCCCCGTCAAGCGAGGCGGTCACGCCCGAATTCGTCGCGCGCGTTGCGCTGCGAGACTGGGCTCGCGGCAAGGCCGAAATCTTGCCGGGATCGACCGCGTGGATTCCTGCGGCCGTGGCTCGCCTGAGCCCCCGGCTGCTGGAGTGGATCATGGACCAGACCGTGAGAAAGGTCAGGCGCGCAGGGCCGTAAGAAACACCGCCAGCCCCCGCTGACTCCAGTCGAGCAGCTCAAGCCCGGCATCGGCAAGCAGACCGCGCAGCCGCCCCGGGGTGAAGAGGTGGCGTGCATGCAGCGGCACTCGGTGCTGAAAGTACCGATACAGCGTGTCACCCTGCACAAACGTGAAGGCGGTGAAGGGCGCGCCCGGCCGGAGGCAACGACTCACTTCGCGCAGCGCTGCCCCTGGATCAGGAATGGCCTGCAGGGCGTCGGAACAGTTCGCCCCGGCGAGCGATGCATCTTGCAGCGGAAGCCGCATCGCGTCGCCGCAAATGCCGATGGCTGACGGCACGCGTCGCAAGCAGGATTGCACCATGGGTAAGGAGACATCGAGGGCGAGTACGCGCTCGGCCCCGACTTGGCGCCCGACCATCTCGGTCCAGCCTCCCGCGCCGCACGCAAGATCGAGCACCAGCCCCTCATCAGCGTGCAGATGACGCGTGAGATAGGCCTCTTCGACCTCGGGCGTCAGCGACCGGCCCCAGTCGCGACTCATGGTGCGCACAAACCGGGGGCGGGTCATGCTCTCGTAGCGATCAACCAACCCCTGATCAAATTCAGCGTCGGCGGCTTCGCGCAGCTCGGCCGAGCGCAGATCGATGATATCGCCCTGGAAGGCAAAGCTTGAGTGGCAGCTCGTGCACACCATTGCGGCGGGCTCGGCTTGGATCGCGAGGGCGGATCCGCACCCGGGGCAGGCCAGAGCCGCCTCAAGCAGCGGCAGGCGGTCGGGAACGATGGTCCCCGCTGCGCCGGCACCCAGATAGGCGATGACCGAGCGCGTGAAGCGAGCCGGCCGGTCTTCGCTGAACAACTGCTGCGCGGCTTGGGCCCACTCTTTACCGGCGGGGAAGATGCGAGTAGAGCGATCGAGAATGGCTGCCCGATGCTCGTTCAGCTGGCCCAGCACGTACATGAGCGCCTGAATGTGCTGCGGGGTCTGAGCGTCATCGCGCTCGACGGCTTGAGCCAGCAGATGCAGCAGCGCATCGACCTTTGAAGACAAAAAGTCCCGCACACTTCGCTGAAGTGTGGCGGGACCTTCTGCTTCAAGAAGCAACCCCAGCACGAAGATCCAGAAAGCCTGATCTTGTGAGGTGCTGGAAGCACGCTCCCAAAGTTGCGGCAAGTGCTCGTCTACGGCGGGCAGAAGCTCGCCGATCCCCGGGTGATCCGGGTTTTCTCTCCAAACTAAGGCGACGGTCGCGTGGAACCGGGCTGTGCGAAAGAGCGAAGGCCCAACGCCATCAACCATCGTTGCCTCGTTGTTCAAAGCGCCCGAGAGGGCGCTTTCGCTTAGCTGGCGCTCTTCGCCGTGCTACGGGCAGCAGCCTTGGGGTCTTTGCGGGCCTCTTCGGCCAGACCTGAAGCCGCCGCACGAGCATCATTCCAGATGCGCTGCGTGCCGTCTTTCACCTGAAAGCCGAGACGAATCGTCTCGACAGCGAGGGGGCGAGCGTAACGCTGCGCGGCGATGGCGGCGGCGACGCCGACACCGATTCCGGGCATGGTCACGGACTTGAGTCCGAAGAGCAGAGGATTGGCCATGAGAAAACTCTTAGAAAAAAATAGGAACAGCTTTTGACGAGCATACCGCCTTCAGATTACACGAGAGGGCGCGGGCCTGTCAAGAAAAACTAGCCTTTGTGACCAGACGCTGACAGCGCCATCACTGCAAGGCAGGTTCGCTTTGCGGCGTGCCGGTCGTGGTCGGCGGTATGAGATGAGAGGGGGTATCCAGCGGGGTGCCGTTCTGGTCGACCTCGGTCGCCGAGATGATGTTGGGGAACAGCGTCGGTAGGTAGTACCAACGAAGCCCGATCACCCAAAGGCGATAAAAGCGCCCCGGAACCAGCTGATTCTTGAGCCCCTGCGGATCAATCTTGCCGAGATGCACGGCACGCTCGTTTTGGTATTCGCGCGATTTGCCGGGGTTGTTCAGGTCGACGGCGTGAATCAGGTAGCGCACCGCCCCGTTCGGCGCATCGTGATGCTCGAGCACGTTGTTGTCGATGATCTGCACCAGATGCGGGCGCGGCACGACATACGATCCGGGAACCACCACGAAGGCAAACGTCGACACCAGTGCCGCGACCTTGTAGCCCGGCGACCAGCGCCAAAATTCGACAAACGCATCACGCACGGCGACGTAGCCGCGTGCCACCGGGCGAGCCAACTCCCGGTAATGCCCCATGCGCTCGCGCCATGCGCTTCGAAGCGCAGCTCGCAGATGGGCGAGGGTGCCAGGACCGTGGTGTCCATGGGGCCCTTTGCCTCCAAACCACGCGAGAACCGCTGCGAGCAGGTGCAGCACCGTACGCAACACCGCCAATGCGAGCGACACCACCCACAGCCAGAAAAGCACGACCGAGAGCAGCAGAAAGACTGCGAAGAAAAGAAACCGCAGGTTCCACCACCAATGCATGATCCGCCGCCCGAGAGCACGAAACGCACCGGTGATCTTGCCCAGCAGGCGTTCCTCGCGAGAAACGTCTGCAGTCATGGGCGTTGTGGTTTGGCCGGCGGGGGCAGGCGACATCAAGAATTCTCCCGGAATTGTCGCAATCCTGATGGCGCAAGGTTCAAACACGAGGGCCGTTGGGTCAAGTAGGCACCCTTCTCGCGACTTGACATTACGACAACCGACGCAGAAGCTTCGCCACCATGATCTCGTTCACAACATTCTTCGCGTTTTTGCTGGGCGTGTTTCTCGCGCCAGCCATTCGCCCGCTCTTCCGGCCCGTGCTCGTAGAGATGATTCGCGCCGGCCTGGTGGTCGGCGACGAGGTGCGGCGCATGTCGCATACGGTGCGCGAGGGCGTTGAAGATGTTCAGGCCGAGGCCCGCACGGCCAAGGCAGGTCGTGAGACGACCGAGAGCGCTCCGCCGTCTCAGCCGGCGGCTCCGCGCTCCTCTGAGCCGGTGAGCCCGCCGCCCTCTGATGCGGCGAACGCTCCCTCAAACGAGTCACCGACGAGCTGACTCGGGTGAGCACAGGGCTGGTTCCGGCGCCCTTTGACGCGGACCGCATCTCTGAGCTCGACCATCATATCGTTTCCTTCCTTCAGGGAACGGCCCCGCGCTCGTTTGACGTTATCGGAGCCGGTGAGCTCACCTGTGTCATCGGTTGGCGTGGCTTTGCCTTCAAGCTGCTGCCCCCGGTTGACGATCTGCGTCGCGTTGAAGCCTACGGTGCTCTGCTCGACGAATACCTGATTGCTCTGCGGGCAGCGGGGGTACCGATCGTCGACACGTCGTTTGCTGTTGCCACGACAGATCGCGGGTCAGCGGGCTACATCATTCAGCCTCGTTTGCCCGGCGAGCAGTTGCTCTCCGTGGTCTGTCAACGAAGCGACGTGCAGACCTGCGTCGGTTATTTCGAGCGTCTGCTCGATCACGTCGATGCTTGCGTAACCGCCGGCATCGGCATCGACCCCCAACTGTCCAACTGGATGCTGATCGACGGCACCCCGCAGCTCGTCGACGTTACCACCCCGATGCTGCGCGATGCCCAAGGCCGCGATCGGCTCGACGCCGAATTCTTCATCGCGCTGCTGCCCAAGGTGCTGCAGTCCGTGGCACGCCGATTTTTGCTCGCCGACCTGCTCGACAAGAATTTCGACCATCGCAAGATCGTCTTGGATCTGATCGGCAACATGGCCAACTACGGGCTGAGCCATCTGACCGAGCCGTTTGTTGAGGTGGCCAATGCCCGGCTTGCGCAGCCACTCTCCGTGGCCGACGTGCGCAGCTACCGCAAAGAAGACAAGGCGACGTGGTGGTTGCTTCGGCGTGCCTTTGCCGCTGAGCAGGTCTGGCGTCGACTCACTCGCGCGCCAGTTCGCCACTTGGTGCCGGCCTACCTCGATACCGTGTAAGGGTAGCGGCCGCAGCCAGGGGCACTTAGCCGGCAGCGAGCTCTTCTTCAGCCTCGTGGATCGCGTCGGCAATGATGTCGAGCGCGTTGTCGAGCTGGTCGGCCGTGAAGCGGGGTGAGAGCGACAGGCGAAAACGCGCGCCCCCTCGCTGCACGACGGGGAACTCGAGCGACGTGATGACCAAGCCCTTCTGGAATGCGCGCATGCCCGCGACCCGCGAATTGGCCTCGCGCCCGATGAGAATGGGCACGATAGGCCCAGGCGCCCCAAAGAGCGTCAGCCCGCGAGCCTCGGCACCGTTTCGCGTGTGCATCACATTGTGCATGAGCTGTTCGCGCAGCGTGTCGCCCTCGGCACTCATCAAGATCTCAAACGCCCGACTCGCAGCAGCGATCTGAGGCGGTCCGATCGCCGTCGAATAGGTGTAGGGCCCGCCGAAACACAGCTGCGCCCACTGAATGTGGGCTGAGCGGTTGGCAATAAAGCCGCCGTTGGTGCCAAACGCCTTGGAAAACGATCCGGCGATGATGTCGATGTCTTCGAGGTGCCCTTGGGCGCCGAGAGAACCCGATCCGCGCGGCCCCAGCGAGCCGAGGTCATGGGCCACGTCGACGAGCGTCAACGCGCCGTAGGCCTTGGCGAGTCGCACCAGCTCAGTGAAGTCGGGCGCATCGCCATCCATCGAAAACAGGCCCTCGGTCACGATCAAGATCGCCGACTCGGTGTCAGTCTCCCGAATGGTGCGCAGCCGGTCTTCGAGATGCCCGTTGTCGAGATGTTTGAAGATCTGGACGTTGCGGGTTGAGGCGTAGGCGGCCTGCTGCAGGCATTGGTGCGAGAGTTCGTCCATGACCACGTGATCACCATCGCGCACCACACCGGCGAGGGCGGTGAACGCGGCGGCCCACCCGGTGGGGCACAGGAAGACGAACGGCATGCTGAGCAGATCGGCGATCTGCTGCTCGAGGCCCACCGAGGCGGTGCTATTGCCCATGAGTGGCCCTGAAGACGGCGTGTGCACGCCAAACTCGTGAATGGCCTCAATTGCGGCCTCGCCGAGCGCCGGGTGCTGTGTCATGCCCATGTAATCGACGGCGGTCAGGTTGACGCCCTGAATGTCTGCGCCTGACGCATGCCGAACCGTGGTTTCGTTGAAGGGCGGGTCGATGCAGATCAGCCCGTAGGGCCAGAGTCCGGCCGTCGAGCGGGCCTTGACCCAGTCGTACAGCTCCTGGTTTCGCGCATCGAAATCGCCCGACCCCGGAAAGAAGCGCCCCATGTTTTTGCGCAGCAAAGGGCCCATGCCTTCGGCAGTGAGATCGGTCTCGGGCCAAGGTCGCTTGGGGC
>CAYVPD010000075.1:0-6785 GCA_964453545.1 uncultured Gemmatimonadaceae bacterium | reverse complement strand
CAAGAACCCTAACTCGCCCATCGCCTTGACGTTTTCCCACGGAAATGTCGACGTGGCGTCCAGCTCGCGAGCCACCGGTACGATGGCCTGACGGGCGAAATCGGCCACACGCTGCCGATGGGCCTCATGGGCTTCGGAGAGGTAACGCTTCATGTTCACCTGTGCGTTGTTCGCGGCGACGCCGCGGGAGGGTCAAGAGTGCGCACGTACAGAAGATAGGCCCGCGTCGGACCGACACAAAGGGACACACCGATCACAGCCGACACAGCCGGTCGGGGGATTTTCTTCGCCGAGGTAGTGCAGCATGGCGCCGCGCAGACAGCCGCGTGTGCCCAGCATGCGGAAAAGTGCCTGGAGTCGTTTCGCTGCAGCCCACCGCTGCGTCCAACTGCGCCGTTCCTGGCGTTGCAGGCGCCGATGAATGCGCAGGTCGGCCGACTGCCAGAGCATGACGCACCGGGCTGGCTGGCCGTCACGGCCCGCCCGGCCCGCCTCCTGATACCATGCTTCCGGGCTGCTCGGTGGCGACCAGTGTACCACTGCACGCACATCGGCCTTGTCGACACCCATGCCGAACGCGTTGGTCGCCACGACCATGTCGACATGCCCCGCCAAGAAGCGCTCCTGCACTCGCGCACGCTCTACAGCGCCAAGTCCGGCATGGTAGGCCTCCGCCTCGATGCCGAGTCGGGCCAACGCCCTTCGCAGTGCTTCGACCCGCGCACGCGTCGGGGCGTAGACGAGCATCGCTCCGGGCCGCTCAACCTCACGCCGAAGGTGCCTCCACCGCTGCTCGTCGGTTTGTACCGCCGGTGCCGTCCAGAAGAGATTTGGGCGGTTGAACGAGGTCGCCACACGCACGGGATCGCGCAGCTGCAGCACCCGCTCAAGGTCGGCCCGGACCCGAGGCGTCGCCGTGGCCGTCACGGCCAGCACCGGCGCCCCGAGACGCCGACCCAGCCCCGCCAACGCGAGGTAGTCGGGCCGAAAATCGAAGCCCCAGTGCACGACGCAGTGGGCCTCATCGACCGCGACCAGACCGACCGCACCCGCACGCAGCAACGGGGCAAATGACGCATGCCCCAGCCGCTCCGGCGCGACCAGCAACAGGTCGACCTCCCCCCGAGCGAAGTCCCGTAGAACTGCCTCACGCCGACTGCGGTCGAGCCCAGCATGCAGCGCAGCCGCTCGCAGACCGAGAGCGCGAGCCCGAGCCTCTTGGTCGGTCATGAGAGACACCAAGGGACTGACCACCAGCACGGGGCGAACTCCGATGAGCGCGGGCAGCATGTAGGTCACGCTCTTGCCGGCACCCGTGGGTAGCAGGCCGATGGCATCTCGCCCTGCACAGACGGTCCGGATCAGGGGCTCCTACCCGGGCCTGAACTCAGAGAAACCAAAGCGGGCGCGCAGAGTAGAGTGCAAGTCCATCTGGGAAACTGTGTCGGCCCCGCGGGCGACTACATGCTCGAACGCGCCGACCTCACCTCAGCGGCAATCCTTGCATGAGTCTTGCCCCTGCCTCATCGGGTCATTCGTTGCCCGAAAAAGGCCCAATCCCTTGGTCGGCGCTCGTTGTGGCGCTTGTCACAGCCGCCGTGCACATCGGGCTTGATGCCTTCTACCGGCCTTGGGCGTGGGCAAACGAGATCTCCGATTTTGGCGTCGCCAACTCGTTCACCAACCTCACCGCGGTAATCGGGCTCTCGGCCGTGATGGTGCTCTGGGAGCGTCGTCGCCTCTGGGTCGACCCATGGCAATCATGGCTCGTGGTCGTGGCGCCCATCGTTGCAATGGTAGCCTACGAGTTCTTGCAGCTGTTCCTGCCGATGGGCACGTTTTCAGCGACCGACCTGATTTACTCGCTGGTCGGCGGCCTGGCCGTGGTGCCGATCAAGCGTCGGGTGTACAATCCGTCGATGACTCGTCTGTAGCTTTGGTGCCGAGAAAGCGCAGCGCGAAGCCGATCAGCAGTACCACCAAGGCAACGTTCATCAGCCACTCGATCTCCAGCGCCATGCCCCCAAGGGCCAGCGCTGCGCCAACGGCGAAGAAGATCATGCGCAGTTGCAGATTGTGGCCGGTCCCTGCGCCTGCAGCGGCCTTGGATCGCCTGATGAACATGCTTAGCCCTCCTGGCCGGCTTGGGCTTGGCGCGTGCGCTCCAGAAAGGCTCGCACGCCGGCCCGACACTCAGCCGTTGCACGCGCTTCTGCATTGACTTCAGCACCGCGCGCGATGCCAGCATCAAAGTCCAGCGCGTCGAGTTCGTAGAGCAACGACTTCGAAAGACGGAGCGCCGAGACCGGCTTGGCCGCCAACGCGTTGACGTAGGCGCCGACCTGAGCCTCAACATCGGCCGAAGCAAACACCCGCTGCACGAGCCCAAGCTCCTGCGCCCGAGTGGCCGAAATGCGATCACCGGTGGCGACCAGATCGAAGGCCTGCCCCTCGCCGACTTTGCGCCGCAAGATGGCCATGACCATGGCCGGCACGAAGCCGAGATAGACCTCGGGATAGCCGAACTCGGAAGCCTCGTCTGCCAGCACAAGGTCACAGGCAGAGGCGAGTCCGCATCCCCCGGCAAGCGCCCGCCCCTGCACCACCGCAACGATGGGGCAGCGATGGCTACGCATCGCGCTGAAAACGGCCCCGAGTCGGCTCGCATCGGCCACGCTGTCGTCGTACCCCATCTCGGCGACGCGCTCGAGTTCGGCCAGATCGGCACCAGCACAAAAATCCTTGCCGGCACCGCGCAGCACCACGACCCGTACGCGCTCATCGGCTGCGGTCTCCGCGAGCGCCTGCGTCAGCGCTTCGACCAACTCGGCATTGAGCGCGTTGCGCTTGTCGGGGCGATTCAGCGTCAGGGTGGCAACACCACCCTCGAGCGCCTGCAGCAGCACATCACTCATGAGCGTCCGGGCTGCCCGTACTGGTCGACCGTCCACCCCGCAGGCAGACGGCCACGCCCGGCGACCGCAGCCGCCACGTCATCGCTGACCTCGATCTCCATGCGCAGCAGTGCCGTGCTGAAGACCTTGCCCTGCGCATCGTTCATCAGCGACACCGTGCCGCCGCCGTCGAGCGCGCCGTGCAACAGAAAGTTCAGCGCGTGCAGGTTGGGCAGCTCGAAGCGCTCCACCTCACCCTGCACCATAGCCCCGAAGTGCGCCTTGACCGCCGCCGGCGTCAGGGCCGAACGCAGCAAGTCGTAATGCGCGGGATCATAGGCAATGACGCCGACGTTGGCCGTGTCGCCTTTGTCGCCGCTGCGGGCGTGCGCCAAATGAACCAAGGGAATGCGGGACATGCTCACACCTCCGTGACGTGCACGCGCAGCCCGGGCTCGACGGCCTCACGGCGAATCAGCGCGGGCCAGTAGGCCATGATCTCTTGCACTCGAGGGCGCCCTCCGGCAAAGCCCGTAACGGACGGCGGGCCCGTCAGCACCAATGGGGCGATCTCACGGGTGAAGCGCTCAACCGCCTCTCGATCGTGCCCGCGCACACCGACGCGCAGCTGAACCTCAGGCAGGTCCGCCGGTGGCTCACCGACCAACGAGCCGTGGGTTGAGTCCCACCCGACCAGCTCGGTGCGCACCTCGTCGAAGCGCAGCCCCAACCGGTCGAGTCGCTCACGCAGCACGCGCCCGGCAACCTGGGCCTTGGCCGCCGCATCGGGCCACGCATACGTCAGGGTGCCCGTGGCCTTCCAGCCATCGCCATAGGCCAGACTGACCTTCAAGAAGTCGGTACGCGGGCCGCCCTTGATGCCGTGCACACGCACACGATCGGGCCCCACTTCTTCGAGCTTGATCGTCGTAAAATCGGCCACCACATCGGGCGTGATGTAACTCGACGGGTCACCCATTTCGTAGACGATTTGCTCTGTAATGGTGCGCCTGTCGACGCGACCGCCGGTGCCTTCGTGCTTGGTTACGACAAAGGAGCCATCGGCATGCGCCTCAACGATCGGAAACCCGACGCTGGCCATGTCGGGAACGCTCCACCACTCGGCCAGACAATTGCCGCCGGTGCTCTGGGCGCCGCACTCATTGATGTGCCCCGCAACCACGCCCGCCGCGAGCCGGGTCCAGTCATCGGCGGCCCAGCCGAATTCGTGCATCATGGGGCCATAGGTCAGGGCGGTATCGGTCGAGCGCCCCGTCACGATCACATGGGGCCGGTGCCCGAGCGCTTCAACGATGGGAGCCGCGCCAATGTAGACGTTGGCGCTCTGAACCCGATCGCGAATCGCGGCCAACGGCTCACCCGTCTCCATGTTGCGCAGCTCATGCCCGTCAGCCATCAGCGCATCGAGACGATCGAGAATGTCATCGCCCTCAACCCGGGCAATGCGGCCTCTCCCGGCGACCCCCGCGCGGCGTCCGGCCTCGGTCAACGCCTCAGCGCACCCCGCCGGATTGACGCCGCCGGCATTGGTGACCACGCAAATGTTGCGCTCGACGATCGCGGGCCAGAGGCGCTCCATCAGCGGAATGAAATCGCGTGCATAGCCGCCCTGCGGATCGCGCGCCCGCTGCTTCTGCATGATCGACATGGTTACCTCGGCGAGGTAATCCATCATGAGGTAGTCAATCGGGCCGCCCTCAACCTGCCGCACAGGCGCGTCGAGATCGTCTCCCCAGAAACCCTGGCCGCTTGCGATTCGAATCGTGCGTTCAGACATCGTGTTTGGTCAGCTGGAAGGCCCCAAGATGCGGGCCAGGATTGTTGAGTGCCGCCCTCAGCAGCAGCGAAAGGGCCGGCCTGACCTCTTCGGGTGTCACCACCTCGTCGACGAACCCCCGGGCCGCGGCGAAACGGGCGTCAAGCTGCCGCTCGTATTCGGCGCGCACCTCGTCCATGCGGGTCGTGAGGTCTTCGTCAGGCACCTTGCCCTCAGCCTTGAGTTTTTCGAGCTGGGTGCTGAACAGGGCCATCACCGCGCTCTCGCCCTCCATCACGCCCATGCGACCCGTGGGCAGGCTCACGATGAAGTCGGGGTCGAACCCCTGACCTGCCATCGCATAGTAGCCCGCGCCCGACGCGTGGTTCAGCGTCAGCACCAGCTTGGGGACCGTGGCCGTCGCCATGGCTTCGACGAATTCGGCGCCGGCTCGGATGATACCGGAGTGCTCGGCGTCGGCCCCGACCATGAAGCCGCTCACGTCTTGCACGAAGAGCAGCGGCGTGCCGTGACGGTTCATCGTCTCGATGAAGTAGGCCACCTTGCGGGCGCTCTCGGTATAGACGATGCCCCCAAAGTGCGGCGGACCCGAGCGCTCGTCACGCACGATGCCGCGATGGTTGGCGATGATGCCGACCGTCACGCCGTCAATCGAACCCGTGCCGCAGATCATCTCGGCCGCATGGTCGGGCTGGAATTCATCGAGGCCCTCGCCATCGAGCAACGTTTCGAGCACCGCGTGCATGTCGTACGGCTGGCGGTGATCGGGCGGCATGAGGTCATACAACTCGACGGCAGCGCGACCCGGCTTAAGGGATTCGGTGCCTCTTGAAGCGGCCGGGCTGGTCAGAGCAGATGACAGGGCCGGAGCGGGCAGCTCGCGCACCAGCTGGCGCAGCTTGGCGCAGCAGGCTGTATCGTCGTCGACCTCGTAATGGGCCACGCCGGAGCGAGCCGTGTGCGTGTGTGCACCCCCAAGCGTCTCACCGTCGACGCTCTGCCCCGTGGCACCTTTCACCAGATTCGGCCCGCCCAGCCCCATGAACGAGGTGCCCTTCACCATCAGGATCACGTCGGACAGCGCCGGCAGATAGGCGCCGCCCGCAATGCACGGCCCCATCACCGCGGCCAACTGCGGAATGCGCAGGTAGCGCCGCATGATCGAGTTGTAGTAGAAGAGCCGCGCCGCACCGTACTGGCCCGGGAAAACCCCTCCCTGATAGGGCAGATTCACGCCGGCCGAGTCAACGAGGTAGATGATCGGAATGCGGCAGCGCATGGCGACTTCTTGCGCCCGCAGCATCTTGGTGATCGTCTCGGGCCACCATGACCCGGCCTTGACCGTCGCGTCATTGGCCACGACCACGACCTCGCGCCCTTCAACGCGCCCCACCCCTGTGACGACCCCCGCTGCGGGGGCACCGCCATCATAGAGATCATGGGCGACGAGCAGTCCCAACTCGACAAACGGCGCGCCCTCATCGAGCAGCAGAGCGACGCGCTCACGCGCGCTGAGCTTGCCCTGCGCGTGCTGCCGTGCGATGCGGTCTTCACCCCCGCCGAGCTTCAGCTGCTCTCTCAGCGTCTCGAGCTCACCGACGAGCTGACGGAGCCGGCCGCCCTCAGCGCCGCTCCCGGCGGCCGCCATCAGACCCGCTCAGGACGACGAGCGAACCAATCGCGAATGTAGGCGATCGCCTCGCTCGTCGGCGTCCCAGGCCCAAACAGTCGGCCGATGCCCTCGTGCTCCAGCGAGCTCACATCGTCTTCGGGTATAATGCCTCCGCCCGTCAACAAAATGTGATCGGCGCCCTCTTCTCTGAGCAGATCGCGCACGCGCGGGAAGAGGGTCATATGGGCCCCCGAAAGAATCGACATAGCCACGACGTCGACATCTTCTTGAACCGCGGCCGCCACGATCATCTCGGGCGTCTGATGCAGCCCGGTGTAGATCACCTCAAATCCGGCGTCACGAAACGCACTGGCGATCACCTTGGCACCCCGGTCATGCCCGTCGAGCCCGGGCTTGGCCACGAGCACGCGAATCTTGCGGTCTTCAGACATGCATGCGCTCCAAACGATTGCTGGTTTTC
>CAYVPD010000074.1:0-6803 GCA_964453545.1 uncultured Gemmatimonadaceae bacterium | reverse complement strand
GATTTCAGCCTATTTGTTGATTTGGCTGCTGTTCGCCCTCTCGTTCTGGTTATTTTGTCTTGGTATCGGCCAAAGTGCCGACCCGTTTGTCGTCGGCCCGGCCTATGCCGCTGCCTATGTGGCGGGCTACGTGGCACTCTTTGCCCCGGCCGGGGTCGGAATCCGCGAAGCCGCTCTGGTGGGCTTTCTGCTTCCGGTGATGCCCCAGCAAACTGCCCTCGGCGTGGCGCTCGCGTTTCGCCTCTGGATGACGCTTCTCGAGATCGTGCCTGCCGCGATCTTTGCCGTGATGACACCAAAAGCCCCTGACCATGCTCACGACTGATTCCACACTGCGCCGGCGGCAGTTTCATGCCTGAGCTCGCCGTGGGCAGCCGCTTGCTGGTCGTAATCCCGACCTTCAACGAGCGCGACAATCTCGGGCGACTCGTGCCCCTGGTGCTCGCCACCGATGCGCGCCTCGATGTGCTCGTCGTCGATGACAATTCGCCTGACGGCACCGGTACGCTTGCTGATGAGTTGGCCTTGGCGCACAAGGGAAGGGTTTCGGCACTTCATCGCACACGCAAAGAAGGCCTGGGCCGTGCCTACATCGACGGCTTTACCTGGGCGCTGGAACGCGGATACGGCTGGGTCATCGAGATGGACGCTGACTTGTCACACAGGCCTGAAGACCTGCCGCGCATGCTCGAGGCAGCCGAAGAGCACCCGGTGGTAGTCGGCTCTCGCTATGTGGGCGGCCGGGTCAATGTCGTCAACTGGCCCATTACGCGCCTCCTGATCTCGCTCTTCGGCAGCGCGTACGCCCGGTTTATCACCCGCGTACCTGTGCGCGATGCCACAGGCGGCTTCAACCTCTTTCGGCGCGACGTGCTCACTGCCATCGACCTGACACGAATCGAATCCAATGGCTACTCGTTTCAGATCGAGCTGAAACTACGTGCTTGGAGAAAGGGATTTGTGCCTTTTGAGGTGCCCATCGTGTTCGTCGAGCGGGAGTCGGGTGAGAGCAAGATGTCAAAAGGCATCGTGCGGGAAGCCATCTGGAAGATGTGGCGCCTGCGGGCGCTCGACCTTGCGGGTCGACTTTAGCCTCCATGGCGCTAAGAGACCTGATCTACCGGTGTGTCGTGTGTGGCCAAGTTGAGCCCGCAGGGCAGGGGGACACCGTGGTCTGCGGCGATTGCGGAGCGCGGGTCAGCCGCGGCGCCGATGGACTCCTCACTGTCACCGCGCCCGGGCGCACGCTCCGGCGCATTAGCGTCCCTGACGCAGTTGACCTCGTCACCGGCCTCGGAGGCCCCGAAACCGATCCTCCGGGCGCCCCGGTATCGATGGCTGCGACCCTCGGGTATCTCGATCGCTTCACAGCGACCAGGCGGGCAGGTGAACTGACCGGCTGGGTTGAACACACCCGGCGCACCGATGAAGGTACGCTCACCTTTGAGCGCTCCAGTCTCGTCTTCGAGGGAAGGCACGCCCAAAAGCGTTGGGCGTATCGCGACATTCAGGCGGTACAGATTGCCTCGAAAGCTCTTCAGGTCCAGGTGCGCAAAGAGCGTTTTCACATCGCCTTACGTATTTCTTACTCATCTACTGCGCGAGCGCATGATCTGCTGGTCGGACGGATCTCAAGCCAAAGGTCGAGGGACCCAATTCTCGAATTCCAGCCGATCATTGTATCAAAAACACAGTCCCTGGAGCTTCAGGGGCGAAGGCTACCGAAACGACGCGTACGAACCATCCAACCTGCCGCCACGGGCCTGCCTTTTTATGCAATCGCTAGGGCCATTCTGCGCAGTCTGCTGCCCCTGAAGGCGCCCATGAGCGCCCACGGGCTGGGTAACATCCCGAAAGATGGTCCGTTCATTCTCGTTGCGAACCATCAATCGCTACTCGATCCTATCGCGGTACAGGTTGCTTGCCCACGCGTTGTGCGATCGTTGGCCAAGAGCACTCAGTTTCGCAAGAAACCCATGAATTGGCTCTTGCAGCAGCTCGGCGCCATTCCGGTACGCAGGTTCCGAACCGACCCTCAGGCCGTTCGCATGGTGCTGCGACATCTCTCTGCGGGCGCTGTCGTGGGCATCTATCCTGAGGGGGAACGCAGCTGGGACGGTCGCTTGCAACCGTTTCGCCGCGGCACACTGCGGCTCTTGTTGGCGGCGGGGGTGCCGGTTGTGCCCGCGGCCGTGCGCGGCACCTTCAACGTCTGGCCACGTTGGTCAAAGCGTCTGCTGCGTGCGCCCATCGAAGTGCGCTTCGGCCGCCCGATCGTATTCGCACCGGCGCCAGACCGTCCGACGCGGGAGGCCAGGATTCCCGAGGCCGAACGAGCCCTGCGGCGCGCGTTTCGCGAGCTGGGGGTAGAGGTGCGCCCTGATTGAGTAGGGCAGATAGCCCGAAACACACGGCAGAGAACTATGGTACGCGTAATCGGCGGTTGACATAATATATATTATACGCAACCCATAGATCCTGAGACGGCCCACGCATACGTGCCCCGTCACCCCCCAAATGAAAAAGGGCGACCGCCGCAGCGATCGCCCCTTTCAGAACTGCTCCGCGAGAGAGCTTTAGCGCAAGGCGGCGCGTACCTCAGCGAGACGCATCTCATAGATCGAGGCCGGCTGGCTGCCCTCGGGCGCGAGGTCTAACAGGCGCTCGTAGAGCTCGGCCGCCCCGGCGAAGTCACCCTTGGCCGTCCGCAACCGCGCCGCGTCTTCGAGAGCGTCGATCTCTTGGAACTGCATCGGCGAATCGTTCGCGAGGCGCATGTAGAGCGCCTCAGCGGCGTCCACCTGACCCGACGCCTCAAGCGCGCGGGCGCGCAAAACGGCGATCTGCGTACCGAGACCTTCGCTAAGTGTCAGCGACGACCCCTCAAGCACCGACACGGCCTGCGCGGCCTCTGCGTCATTCAGGTGAAGCTGGGCCAGAAACAGCCGTGCCTCATCGGCAGTGGCCGTGCCGTCGAAGCGCTCGATAAAGCGCGCGAGTTCGGCCTTTCCTGCCTCGGTGTCGAGTTGCCCTGTGCCAATGGTCTGCGAGACGATTTCCAGTTCGCTGGCTGCGGCAAGACGACGCTCGCTGGTGCGGCCGGAATAATAGACGGTCAGCACGACCACAGCCGCCAGCGCGACCGACAGCAAAATGAGCGTCTGGCTGTTCTTGCGCGCCCAGCCCGAGAACTCAAGCGTCTTGGCGACGAAAAGGTCTTCATCGTCGGCTGAGGCCGGACGGTGAACTTGCGATGATCCAGGATGGCGCTGCGCCATAAGCTCTCTTCAAGGGTCTGGGAGGGATGAACGAAGCCCGCCAAAGCCTTGAAAACTACGGTCTGCGCGAGAGAGGGTCAACGCGCCTCGCCCGGCAGGCTACCGGTGTCGTTTAGCAGCAGTGCACGTCCCCGCTGGTCAACGCGACCGTCAAAAATCCATTCGTTGAGCATCGTTGTGACCGTCGAGCGATGTAGACCGGCCCACGAGGCCCAGATGCGGTGTGGAATGCATGAGGGTAACTCGGTGCGACCGTCGGCGGCTTTGCGCCCGATGGCGTTGCTTCCCCAGCGTAGCGCGCGGGCCAGGCGGACGTCTGCGGGTGCATGGTCCATCTCTGGCATCCTCGCCTCAAGATCCAGCGCTTGGAGCGCCATCTCTAGCGAGGCCACGTCGTGACGCAGTACATCCAGCACAGTTTCGCGATTCGCATGTACAACCGCGAGTGGCGACAGAGCCTCGATCACAGGGGGCGTCCACGCAGGGGCGTTGGCAAAGGTGCCGGCTACGAGGTCGCCCGGGCCGACCAATCCCCGCACGCGCCCGGCTCGAAGCAGAGCCCCGTACCCGTCGGCGACGTAGATCGAGTACGCCCTCTCACCATCGCCGTTGGCAGCCGGAATCAAGCCACCGCGGCGTGAGCGGCTGGTTGTTCCATCGGTCACGGCATCGAGCAGCGTGCGGTCGCGTTGTGCGTCGACATGTAGCGGCATCTGAAGGCTCCTGCGGTAGCCAGAGGGTGTGTTTCGTGATCCCTTCCGTGACTGGTGTCAGCACACTGCGTGCCACGCGCCACACTCCCGAGTTCATCTCTGGCCTCGAACCCTGGCCTTGAACGCCGGCCTTGAACTCCGGTCTGGAACTCTAGCCCTATCTCTGGCGCCGGGTGCCACCTCTGGCCATCATCGAGGCTCATCGTTGTCGAGGTTGATCGTCATCGGGTCGCGCATCGACTGCTCCACTCTTCTCACGCGGAACCACGTCATGGCCGTCACTTCCTATCGTTCTCTTGCCCGCTCGCTGCGTTCCTGCACCCTCCTCGCACTTGGGCTCATAGTCATCAGCGGATGCCGTGCGGGATCCTCCATGCCGCCGCAGGCCGGGCCGGTTTCGACCGCCCCCTCCCCCACTCCCGGGGGCGCAACGTCGGCCAGCGCCGAGGCACCGTTCTTTCCGATTCAGAATCGACCCGATGTCCGGGGCACACGCGCAGCTGTTGTGAGCGACCACCCGCTGGCCAGTGCAGCCGCCTTTGAGGTGCTCGCCTCTGGCGGAAACGCAGTGGATGCGGCGCTCGCCGCCGCTGGTGTGTTGGCCGTCGTGCGCCCGCACATGAACGGTGTGGGGGGTGATGCCTTTGCGCTCTTCTATGACGCCGACAGTGGCGATGTCTACGGCATGAACGGCTCCGGAGCCGCTGGGGCGCTGGCGACGCCCGATTTCTTCCGTCAGGCGGGCCACACCGGCGTGCCTGCCAAGGGCCCCCTGTCCGTGAGCGTGCCGGGGGCGGTCCATGCGTGGGTGAGCGCCCATCAGCGCTTCGCCACGCGACCCCTGTCCCAGCTTCTGGCCCCGGCGGTGCGCTACGCACGGGAAGGCTTTCCCGTGTCGACGCGGCTCGCGCAGGACTTTACTGAACAGGGAGGCGATCTGGCCCCCGAAGCTGCGGCACTCTTTCTCCCTGGCGGCGCGCCACCGGCCGTCGGCTCACTCCTGCGCAACCCTGCGCTGGCTGACCTGCTCGAGGCGATTGGGCGCGAGGGTGCCCCGGCCTTCTACGCTGGCGCTCCTGCGGAGGCGATCTCAGAGTTCATAGCCGCACGTGGGGGGTATCTGCGAGCCGAAGATCTGGCCGCGCATGAAACCGAATGGGTTGAACCGATCCGGACCGGCTATCTAGACCATACGTTCGTGGCCCTGCCCCCAAATACACAGGGAGTGACCCAGCTCCAGCAACTGCAGATGGCCTCACGCTTTGACCTGAGCGCGATGGGTCACAACTCCGCCGACTACCTGCACACGCTGATCGAGATCAAGAAGCTGGCCTTTGCCGACCGTGATCGCTGGATTGCCGACCCGCGGATGGCCGACGTGCCCGTGCAGCAGCTGCTCAACCCCGCGTATTCGGCGCAACGCGCCGCCCTGGTTGACGCCACCCACGCGGCCAGCGGAGTGCCCAGCGGAATCGGTTCGCCCCTCGAGGCCGGGGGAGTCGACGAGGGGGCTGACAATGGCGATACCGTCTACCTGATGGTCGTCGACGCCGACGGCAACGCCGTGAGCTGGATTCAGTCGCTCTTTGCGGGCTTCGGATCGGGCCTGCTCGAGCCGGAGACCGGCGTAGTGCTGCACAACCGAGGGTCACTTTTTGAGCTTGATGAGCGCCATCCAAATGTGGTCGCCCCCGGCAAGCGGCCATTTCACACTCTGACCCCCCTGCTCGCTCTTCGCGACGGCCGGCTGGCCCTTACGCTTGGCACGCCTGGCGGGGATGCCCAGACGCAGTCGTTGCTGCAGGTGATCAACAACCTTCTCATCTTCGGCATGACACCGCAGCAGGCGCTCGAGGCACCTCGGTACCGCAGCCTCGAGGGCACGTCAGTGTCGCTCGAAGACCGCATCTCACCACCCGTTCGGGAAGATCTCCAGGCGCGTGGTCATCGCCTGCGCATTATTCCCGGCTGGACCGCAACGTTTGGGGGCGCCCAGATGATTCGCGTCGAGCCCGGCTCAGGCTCGCTGACGGCGGGCGCCGATCCTCGTCGCGAAGCCTACGCCATCGCCCATTGACCTGAAAATCTATGGACCTGCAACGCACCTTTGTCGCGCTTGGCGCCCTGTTCGCCGGCTTGGCCGTGGCGCTGGGCGCATTCGGCGCCCACGCGCTGCGCGCTTCGCTTGCGCCCCGAGATCTCGAGATTTTCGAGACCGGTGTGCGGTACCAAATGTACCACGCACTCGCGTTGATCCTCGTCGGCGTGCTTTGGGCCTATCGGCCCCAGAGTTCATTGCTCGCCGCCGGATGGCTCTTTTCGGCCGGCATCGTGATCTTTTCGGGGTCACTGTATCTGCTCGTCATTACCAATACCCGGTGGCTGGGTGCTGTGACGCCGTTGGGTGGGGTTGCCTTCATTCTGGCGTGGATATGCATGGCGTGGGCCGCGCTCCGTCCGACCGCCGGCAGCTGAAGCGTTGATGGACCCGGTAACGAGCCCCCTCCGTGGCCCAGGTGGCCGCCTCGAGCAGGCAAGAGCCCTTCTTCGCGAGGCGCCCAGCGTACTTGTGCTTTCGGGAGCGGGGGTCAGTGCCGAGTCTGGCGTGCCAACGTTTCGGGGCTCAGGCGGTCTTTGGCGCAACTATCGCCCCGAAGAGCTGGCTACGCCTGCAGCGTTTGCCCGTGATCCGCGCCTTGTCTGGGAATGGTATGGCTGGCGGCGGGAGCTGATTGGCGACTGTCGCCCCAACGCGGCGCACCGCGCGCTGGCGCAGTGGCTTCTGGAAGATCCTGAAATGCGGGTGCTCTTC
>CAYVPD010000073.1:0-6813 GCA_964453545.1 uncultured Gemmatimonadaceae bacterium | reverse complement strand
CGAGGGTGCACCAGCCGTCCATCGCCGACCCAAGTCACCCGTCAACGAGCGCGTCAGGGCGGACTGCAGATTGGGCGCCGGCGGTCCGCCTTCAGCGGGAGGCGCCACGACTGCGCCGCTCTGCACCCGAACGGAGACGGGGGTCAGCTCTGAGGGTACTTCTGAGGCCGATGAGACACCGATCAAATATTCTCCGGTCACAGGCAGCTGAAAGCATCCCGAGCCGGCATAGGTGACGCCAAACTGGAAGACCTCCAAGGCATTGCCGCTTCCTGCGAACGGGCTGACGTCTGCCGTGTTCTGGTCGATCGATTCGCCGACCTGAACCGATACAGTCTCAACCCGGGGCGGCAAGCAGCGTGCGACGGGCACCACCACACGAAGCTCGGTTGTCGTGCTGCTGACGACTTGGGCAATCCGATCGGCAAACAAGACCTGGTTGCCTGATGGATCAGGAGAAAAACCACGGCCGAAGATCGATATGGTGTCGCCCTCGAGCGCGGTGCCCTCACCCACCACCTCGATCCACACCCCGCCATCGTCGACCAAGACGGTAACCAGCGATGACAGATCGGCCACAGAGGCGGTGACCTGAGTCGGTCCGTTGCCCACGGCGGTGACGAGGCCGCTTTGACTGACAGACGCCGCTGTGGTGTCAGATGAAACCCACGTAACTGCAGCGTCGGCGATCAGACTTGAGCGCGCGTCGCGTACCTCGGCGACAAGTCTCACCGTGTCACCGATGGCCGTAAACAAGAGGCTGTCTGTGCTGAGCGAAATGGACTGCGCCACCTGCGAAACTTGAACCGACACCGTAGCCGATTGGCCTGCAACTGAGGCGGTCACGGTTGCTCTACCATTGCCTGCTGCCGTGACCAGACCGCTGCTCGATACCGTTGCGATCGTTGACGAGCTCGATGTCCATGTGATCGGCTGGCCCGTCATGGCGCTGCCGTTCTGATCTGTGACGGTCGCGCTGAGTTGCGCGGTTTCACCGAGCGAGCTGAACGATAGGCTCGATGCCGACAGGCTCACGGCGGTCACGACGGGCTCTGGCGGCGGCGAGGGCGTGGTCGCTGAATCCCCCGTACAACCGAGGGCGAGCGCCGTGACGAAAGCAACGGGCAGAAGCCGTGTACCTGCAGCGGTTCGCTTCCCGGGGGTTTTGGCCGCAACGTCAGATCGCATGAACTCGTCTCTCGTTTTGGGTGTTGTGAATGGGCCTGATGATAGGCTCGCCACGTGGAAAACGCGACGTTCTGATTGCTCAGCCCTTTGTCGCATCCTACGTTGCGGGCGCCGTTGACGCCGCGCGAACGCTGACACGTGGAATGGTGACAGCACCCCCGTCGGCACTTCCTTGCGCGCCCCGGATCCCCCGACACACCTACCCTTGTGACGACCCTCTCTCTGCTCGCTCAAGACCCCACGTTTGCGGCCACCGCACCTGCCCGTTTGCGCGCCGCGGTCGGCGCCCTTGTGCTGTTGGGGCTCGCGTGGTCGCTGTCGGTGGACCGCAAGAACGTCTCATGGCGCACCGTGGGCTGGGGCATGGGCCTTCAGCTCATCTTTGCTGTCATCGTGCTGCAGACGCCGGTCGGGGTCACCCTCTTCGAGGGCATGAACACGGTCGTGCGCGCGGTCCTTGGATACGCCGAAGAGGGGGGGCGCTTTCTGTTCGGCAACCTCGTCTCTGACGACGTTCCGGTGGGCACGGTCGACGCCAATGGGGTCTTCACGGAGACATCAGGCACGGTCGCACGCACCGGCGCGTTCTTCGCCTTTCGCATCTTCCCGAACATCATCTTTGTCTCGTGCCTGATGACCGTGTTCTATCATCTGGGCATCATGCAGGCGGTGGTGCGGCGGGTCGCGCTCGTCATGCAGCGTACCATGAAGACGTCGGGCGCCGAGACGCTTTGCGCGGCCTCCAACATCTTTGTCGGGCTCATGGAGTCGCCCCTCGTCGTGAAGCCGTTCGTCGCGAAGATGACCGAGTCTGAGCTCATGTCACTCATGACGGTTGGCATGGCCACGATCAGTGGAGGCGTGCTCGCGGCCTATGCGGGCATGATGCTGCCCTACCAGCCTGAAGCAGCCGGGCATCTCATTGCCGCATCGGTCATGTCGGCGCCCGCAGCCTTTGTCATGGCCAAGCTGCTCGTGCCCGAGACCGGCACACCCGAGACCTCAGGTACGCTTGAGTTTGCCGTCGAAAAGCCAGACGTCAACGTGATCGACGCTGCTGCGCGCGGTGCCTCAGACGGTCTGCGGCTGGCCCTCGTCGTCGGTGCGATGCTCATCGCATTCATTGCGCTGATCACGATGGCCAATGGAGTCGTAGGATGGGTGGGTGGCCTGGTCGGGGTCGAGGGCCTGACGGTCGAGATGATGCTCGGATGGCTTTTGGCCCCCGTCGCGTGGCTGCTGGGCGTGCCCTGGGCTGATGCCGGTGTCGTGGGTCAGATGATCGGGGTCGATTTTGTCATCAACGAGTTCGTCGCATTTGTGCAACTTGAAACGCTGCTGGCCAACGGCACCGTGATCGAGGGCCGCTCCCTCGTGATCGCCATCTATGCCCTCGCGACCTTTGCCAACTTCGGGTCGGTGGCCATGACGATCGCCGGCGTGGGCGAGATCGCCCCCAACCGACGCCAAGATCTCGCACGCTTGGGCCTCAAGGCGATGCTCGCAGGGCTACTGGCTGCCCTTCTCACGGCCGCGTTTGCAGGCATGCTCGTTTGAGCCACCGACGGCCGTGCGTGGTTGCGCTGGGCACCGTCTCGCTCGACACGATCGAGAGTGCGGGGTCCGTCGCGCACGAGGTATTGGGCGGATCTGCGCCGTATTTTGGCGCCGCCGCCCGCTTCTCTTGTGATGTCGCGCTGGTTGGGGTCGTGGGTGATGACTTTCCGGCTGAGCTACTGCGCCCGCTTGAGGCGCACGGGGTCGACGTGAGTGCCATCGAGCGCAAAGCGGGCGAGACCTTTCGTTGGCATGCCCGCTATCAGGCCGATGGCTCACGCGAGACCCTGGGCACAAACCGCGAACGTGCCCTACGCGCCGAACCCACAGTGCCCGATGCCTTGCGTGACCCTGCCGTGCTCTTTCTCGGCAGCACCAACCCGCATACGCAGGCGAGCGTGCTTTCGAGCTGCGGGGCACCCAAGCTTGTGGTGCTCGATACGATGGCCCACTGGGTGCGAGATCACCGCGCTGCGTTTCTGGCTGTGGCCCACCAGGCCGACGTGGTGCTCATGGCGCATGACGAGGCCGCCGAGTTGGGGCGGGGCGACGCCCAGCGCGGGGCCCAAGCACTGCTTGAGGCCGGCTGTGCCTGGGTTGTGGTGAAGCAGGGTGAGCGAGGTGCGACGGCGTTCGCGCTCGAGCGCGCCATCTCGGTGACCTCTCCGCGCCCTGCCTCGGTGGTCGACCCGACGGGTGCCGGTGATGCGTTTGCCGGCGGGCTTGTCGAGGCGCTCGCCCAGAAGCTCGATATGGAGCAGGCCCTGTCACGGGCTGCCACGTTAGGGTCGTTGGCCGTCGAGAGTTTTTCGCTGGATCGCCTGCTCACGCTCACCCCGGAGCAGGTTGAGGCCCACCAAAGTAACGCAGTTTCTCAATCGTCCTGAAGCTCGGAGACACCATGCGATTCGCTTTGTGCAGCGGCCCATTCCTCCCGATGCGACACCTCGCAGCCAGCCTCACGGTCAGCACCGTAGGTTTGGCAGCGCTGGGCGCGGTCGACGGGGCGGCGCAGAGCCCCTCAGCACCATCAAGCGGCGCTCCGCGCACGTTCACCACGACCAACCGTTTGGTGTTTGGCACGCCGAGTGATCTGACGGCTTCGATCGTCTTTGCCGATGTTGACGGTGACGGTGACCTCGATGCTCTGCTGGCCAACGGCCGTCACTGGGCACAGGTCAATGAGGTCTACATCAACAACGGTGATGGGCAGTTCACCTTCGGCTATCCGCTCGGGCCCGAGAAGGCCACGAGCTACGCGGTACCGGCGGGCGACATCGATGGCGACGGCGATCTCGATGTGATTGTGGCCAACGACCGCGCAGGAATTTGGATCTACGTAAATGACGGTAGAGGCAATTTTCAGCGTGTGGGGTCGGTCGGGCCCGAGATCGAGCCGGCACGATCGGCGCAGCTCTTCGACCTCGATCAAGACGGCGATCTCGACGTGATCGTGACCAATCGGGGTACGGCGAATGGCTTCTACTTGAATGACGGCCGTGGCCGGTTCGGACCCAAGCAAGCGTTCGGCGACCCCGATGGATCGACGATCGGTGTGGCCATGGGGGACATCGATGCCGACGGAGACATCGACCTGGTGCTGGCAAACCGTGATGGACAGGCCAACCAGATTCTCGTTAACCGAGGTAACCTGACCTTTGACGAGGTGAGGGAGTTCGGTACGGGCTCTGACGAGACCCGGGCTGTTGTGCTGGCCGATCTCAATCGTGACGGATGGCTCGACGTCGTGGCCGCCAACATCGGTCAGCCCAACGCCGTGTACCTCGCTGAGGCTCCAGGTCGATTCGGCGCGGGCATCGCCTTTGGAGGCGACGAAGCGTCGTATGCCGCGACCGTGGCCGACCTCGACCAAGATGGCGATCTCGATCTCGTCGTTGGCAATGTTCAGGGGCGCAATGCCGTCTACTTCAACGAAGACCAGGCGCGCTCATGGCGTGAGGTTTTGGTCGGTGAAGAACAGGAATCGACCTATGGCGTTGCGGCCGCCGACGTAACTGGTGACGGATTTCCTGAAGTTGCGTTCGCGAACTCTGAAGCATTAAACCGCCTATTTCTCAACCGGCCGACCCGAGACTAGAGTCCTCCGAGACTCTCAGAGATTCGTAGGCCTCTGCGAAATTGACAACTACGGTATCCGAGGCTCATAGTGGGTTGTCGAAGCGAGGGTTTTTTCGCCTGCTCGCCATAAGGGTAAGACCAATTCCAAGGAGTCACCCATGGAAGCACGGAGCATGAGCACAATCCGCACCCACGACCTCATCGTTGGATTCCTCTACTTGATATCGTTGGTTGGTGTCTTGATGGGGTACGGGTCGATGATCTACCTCGGCATTGCAGTGGCTGCGCTTCAAATTCTGAGTCCAGTTACGAATTTCTGCCCTGTTTATTCGCTTCTCGGTAACAAGGGTGGGAAGTAGTCTGACGTAGAGGCCAGTCTGCGATAGCTCTTCTAGACGCGCAGCAGAATAGGCTTTTTGCATAGGTAGTCAGACGACGGCGCCCTCCCCATTACGTTGGGGAGGGCGCCGTTTCTGTCATCCATCTTGTCGAGCTGCGGCTTTACTCAGCCGAGGGAATCCCTGCACCACCCATCGGTGCGAAGTTTGCCTGAATGAGTTTCGGGGCCGCTCCCGAAAGATCCCAGACCATGCTGACCCGTGTGGAATACTCCACCAGCTGTCCATTCGAGTCCGTGTATGTCCCAGTCTGGTTACCATGGGTCATCGCCACGAGCATATCTGGACCAAACGAGACCTCAACATCAGTGATGCCACTGGTCTGCCAGTTGAGCCCTCCCGTTCGCGCCTGGTAGCCCTCGACGGTCTCTTCTTGGCACGGAGACATACTCGAGTAACACATAATGAACGACGCTGCCATGTGCTTTCCGTTGACCTCGGTATCTCCACTCGCTGCGGCGCTCGCCATCTCGGTCATGGCTGCTCGTAGCGCCTCTTCAATCGCGGCACGCTGCGAGAATCGGCGATACCGAACTGCGCTGGCTTGATAGAGTACGCCGCCCCGGTCAATGGCCTTGAGTTGATACTCAAACGCAGTTGAGTCATTGCCTTGGCCGTGAGACAACTCTGCATACGAATCATAGGCATTGGGGCCATCATGCATCGAAAGGTACATTTCCAGTTGTCGCGCAGATTCCGCTTCGTTGATCTCCATGCCCCAAGATCCCTGTGCGTAGCCATAGGCCATCACATTGTGCGCCGAGGCGGCGAGTGACGGGAAGCGGCGTGTCCACTCAACGAGCTGTGCCGCACCTTCAGCTGTAGCGGGAATCGCACAACGAGCAAAGAGCGCGTCGTTGGGGAACTCCTCTGCGGCGGCCTCACAACCGGCCAGTCGCTCGTCTCCCGCTGTTGAGAGCACTGAGGCCCATGCGCGTTCAGACGGTGTCATCTCTTGTCCTTCGAGCGCAGCCAGGCGGGTTCCTCTGCTACCCCACTCCTCATTTGCTGAGGCAAGGGCAGCCTGCGCGATCTGCGCTGCTACACAGCCCGGATCGATGATCAGGGCAGCCTGCGACAGACCCCAAGCACGGCCTGCCTCAACATTGTTGGCCGCTTCGATCGCTTCGTTCACGAGCTGATGTGCGCTCTCCGAGCAGGACGAGGCTGAGATCCATGAATCAGCGCCCGACAACTGTGCCGCAGATCCGAAGAGGGCAGGGGTCGTATCGCAGCTGGCCACGCCAAAGCACATGGCGAGCAGCAGGAGTCTTGCGTTGCGAGAGGGCATACGACGGCTCCTTTCTTTAGCGAGCGTGTCCGGGCGCTCGATAACCCGTTTGGCAAAGTTGCCGAAATTCTCTCAGAACTCCGTGAAGTGCGACCGTACGTCTTGAGACTCCTCTTCGCAAGTAAAACCCACGATTTCGTAGCACGCTTAGAACGAGCTCGATGCAATGTTTGCGGGTTTACATGCACCCCACTAAGCTGACCTCTTGAGCGTTCATCCCGATCGTTAACGCTGTCATGCAGCCCTTCATCGAGCGGAGAATTGCCGTGAGGAGAACTGGGGTCTTCGGAACGTTGGTGC
>CAYVPD010000072.1:0-6823 GCA_964453545.1 uncultured Gemmatimonadaceae bacterium | reverse complement strand
CGGTGGGTTTGCGCCGGTCAGCGAGCACCGGTTCCCCCGGCGCCCGCATCGTTGGCTGCAGGCCTCGACAGACGAGCCGGCGGTCTCATGATGCGTTCTGGCCTCGGCACGCTGGCTTTGGCCCTGATACTGTTCAGCACGGCCCTGGCCACGCCTGCAGAGGCGCAGACCGACCGCCCCCAAATCACGCAGCTTGAGATCGTCGGAAACCAGACCTTTTCAGACGACTCCCTGCGTGCGGCAATCGTCAATCGCCAGACCGAGTGTCGGCTGCCTCGGCTCTTCTGCATGGTGGGCATCGACCTCAAGCGACCGAACTATCTCTTGCCACGCGAGCTGCCGCTCGATCAGCTGCGACTGCAGTACTACTACCGGCAGCGCGGTTACCGCGAAGCGCAGGTCGATACGACGGTGCGCAGGCTCGACGGTGAGGTGCAGCTGACCTTTGAGATCACGGAGGGGCGCCCCGTTCGCGTCGACTCGATCGATGTGGTGATCTGGGACGACGTCACCGACTCGACCTTCGCCAATGCCTTGCCCATTGCTGCTGGCGATGCGCTGAGTGACCTGCAGCTCGATGCAGCGCGCGATTCGATTGAGGTGCGTCTCAAGAACGAGGGCTACGTCAACGCTGAAGTGCTCGTGAGCAATTTCGTGCCGAGTGGGTCGTACGAGGCACGGGTGACGTTTGACGTGTACCCGGGCCGGCCGGCGCACTTTGGAGCCGTGCGGGTTGTGGGCAATGAGCAGCTCGACTCGCTGTCGATCTTGCGCATGCTGCCCTTTCGACGGGGTGACGTCTACCGTCTCAACCAGATTGCTCAAGGCCAGCGCAATCTCTACGGGCTTGAGCTGATTCAGAGCGCGCGCATCGTACAGCAGGTTGAACCCGACGACACCATCGTGCCCCTTGAGGTGCGGGTGGCCGAGGGTCAGCTGCACCGCGTTCGGGCGGGCTTTGGCTGGACGACAGCCGACTGCCTGAACACCGAGGCGCTTTGGTCCAGCCGGAATTTTGCCGGCGGAGCACGACGGCTGTCGGTGCGGGGGCGTGTGTCGAACATCTTGGCCGGGCCACTCAACACTACCGCATGCAGTCAGGCCGGGAGCGGGCGCTTTGCCGACCTCAACGGACAACTCGCGGTCGAGCTCTTTCAGCCCTGGTTTCTGTCGCCCCGCAATTCGCTGTCTGCCAGTGCGTTTTTCGAGCGCCAGAGCGTTCCGAACGTGTTCATTCGCCGTGCGCTGGGGCTCAACCTCGCGGCCAGCCGCAACGTCGGGGCCCGCGCCACGCTCGCCCTCGGGTATCAGCCGACTCTGACGCAGCTCGACGCGGCCGAAGTCTTCTTGTGCGCGTCGTTTCTCGCGTGCCTGCCTTCAGATTTGCGCATTTTTCGGGAGGCCAACTGGCTCTCTCCGATCAGCTTTCGGTTTACGCAAGACTTTCGCAACAGCCTGCTGGATCCGTCGTCGGGCTACTACTGGTTTGCCGACTTCGAGCACGCGCGGCGCTGGACCGGCTCGGACTTCTCGTTTGACCGGGCGGTCGTCGAGGCGTCGGGGTACCTGCAGACCGGCTCAGCCGTGCTGGCCACCCGCATACGGGCCGGGGCCGTGGGTCGTGGGCGCTTTCTCGCCGACGGCAACGAAGATTTTGCGCTCGTACACCCTCAGAAGCGTTTCTTCTCCGGGGGTGCCAACAGCGTCAGAGGGTTTGCCGAAAACGAGCTCGGCCCGCGCGTGTTGACCGTGCCGGTCGAGCGCGTGCTCAGCGTGCCGGTCGGCGCCGAAGTGTCTCCGTGTCAGCCGGAGCAGCTGGCTTTCGGAGGGCCCTGCGATCCGTCGCCGCTCGCCGATGACCAGTTCACCTTTCGCGCCGTTGGGGGCACGTGGGTACTCGAAGCCAACGCCGAGGTGCGCTTCCCGCTCTTCACGCCGGCTCTGCAGGGTGTCGCATTTTTTGACGTCGGGCAGGTGTGGGTCGCTCGGGCCGATGTCGGCTGGTCTGATCTCGCCACGTCGCCCGGTATCGGGGTGCGCTACCGCAGCCCGATCGGGCCGATTCGCGTCGATCTTGGGTACGGCAACCGAGGCGCCGAGTCCTTGCCAGTAGCGGTCAGTCGCGTGCGTCCGTTTGACGCGCAGACCGATGACCCCGACCGGCGCCTTGTCGTGCGTCGGGCCGACGGCTCCAGCGAGCCGATCGACTGGGTCACCCGAGACGACCTCGACTTTCTGTTTCCCTCGCGAACCTTCGGCGGCTCCAACAGCTTTCTCTCCCGCTTGCAGTTGCACATCTCCCTTGGGCAGGCGTTCTGATGGACGAGCGGGGAGCCGGACTCGAACTCGACGGCAAGGGGCTGCGGCTTCGGGCGCGCTGGCGGCTGATTCGCGGCACGGCCAAGACGCTCGCTGCTGTAAGTGTTGCATTGGCACTCGGTCTCGGGTTCTTGGTGCAGACGGCGCTGGGGCATCGCATCGTGCTCGGCTGGGCGCTGGATCAGGCACGGGCGCGCATCGGTGGCACACTCGATGTGGCCGAGATCCGCTCGGCTACGCTCTTCAAGGGTGCGCGCCTGATCGATGTGCGGCTGACGACACCTGATGGCGAAGCGTTTGTCGTCGTCGATTCTCTCGAGGCCTCATGGAGTCTGCCGGGCCTGCTCACCGGGGCGCTCTCCCTCGATGACATCACCATCTGGGCCCCACGGGTTACGCTTGAACAAGACGCCGATGCCACCACGCTGGGCCGGTGGCTGCGAGGGGACGCCATCATTGACGCTCCCGAGCTCGACGAGGCGGGAGGCGATGCTGCAGACGACGCCGCAGGCAGCACCGGGGCTGCGCCCGATGCGGCCCCGCGTCCGACGCTGAACCTCAGTGATCTGCGGGTAGTCGACGGAGACCTGCGCCTGCGCCTGCTGCGCCCGGCCCGTGGAGCCGAGTCAGCGACGGGCGTGGCCCGCGAGTCTTTGCGATCCTCGACCTTCCGCTTTGAAGAAAGCCCGGTCGGCCCTCGTTTGGCGATTGATGCCCACGAATTGCAGGGCGTGCTGCCCCGCATGCGGTTGGGCGGCGAGGGGCAGAGCTGGATCAACCTGAGAGATGTGTCGGGGCAGCTCGAGCTGCTTCAGCAGCCAGTCGAGATCGAGGAGCTGGCGGGGCAGGTACGCCTCGGAGCTACGCGTACGGTGGTCGCGCTGCAGCGCGTGCAGGCCCCGGGGATCGAAGGGGGCGGCATGGTGGTCGTGACCCGCGACCGTGCGGCGGCAGACTCGGCGGCTCCAACAGTCGTGACTGATCTCGCCTTTGACGTACAGCGCTTCGAGATCGATCCGTGGCGCTGGCTGCTTCCGCTGTCGGCCGACGTTGCAGGCCGTGCTCGTTTCGAAGGGCGATTTGCTCCCGGCTCGACACGCTTGGCATTGTCGGAGGTCGATGCGAGTGTCGATGGGGGTTCACTGGCCGGTGAGGCAGCGCTGCAGCTGGCCGCGGCCGCGGGGCCAGGTCTGCGCTTTGAAGGCATCAGCCTCAACGCCGAGCGCATTCCTTTGTCGACGGTTCTGAGCGAATTCGGGGCCGACGGGGCTCTGCTTGATCTTGCACCCGAAAGCACGATTTCGGGCCAACTCTCCCTTGCAGGGCCTCCCGATGCGCTCGAAGCTCGTGGCGAGCTGACGCTTGATCCGCCGTCGAGTACGGCCTCGCCTGGGAGCGTTGAGCGTCTCGGGCCGACGGCCGCCACATTTGACGGCGTGATTCTCTCGGGTGCGGGCGGACTGGGGGTACGAGGATTTTCGTTGCGACTCGCGCCCTTCGACTGGCGGGCGCTGTCGTCATTCGTGCCCGCACTCGAACTGGCGGGCCCCGGGTCCGTACAACTCTCCGCGACGGGGCGCCTGAACGACGGTCTGCGTGTCGAGCTTGATGCCGCGCACCGTGCCGCGCCCGAGCCGCACTCCCGGGTGTTGATGAACGGCAGCGTGCGTCGAGATGTGGAGCGCGGTTGGGTCGTCGACATGCTGGCCGATCTCTCGCCCCTGTCACTCGAAGGATTGCTGAGTGACGCACAAGCACCCCTGCAAGGCGCGGTGACGGGAACCGTGCGCATGCGTGGGGCCCTTGATGCGCTTGAACTGCGCAGCGAGCTGCAGCTGCCGAGTGGTGAGCTCGATCTCGCCGTGGCCGGCAACCTGCTTGAGCCTGCGCAGGGCATTCGGCTCGAGGCCGAGGGCCGAGGCGTAAATGTCGCTGAGGTACTTGCCGGGGCACCCGATCCATCCCTTTGGTCAGGGCGGGTCGACGTTTCGGCTGTGGGTTCAACGCTTTCTGACCTCGTCGCCTCAGCGCAAGTCGAAATCGCAGACGCTCGTCTGGGGCCGGTTGATGTGGCACAGGCGCGGCTCACCGCCGGGCTTCGCAATGGACAGCTCGCGGTCGATACGGTCGAGGTGTTTGCAGAAGAGTTCACAGTGTCGGGTGCCGGTGCGCTTGGGCTTGATTCAACGAGTTCAGTAGGCACGCTGCGGCTGGTCGTCGCCGCCGACTCCCTCACGGGCCTGCGCTCGCTGGTGCGGGGCAACGGACTGGTTGTCGCTGATGGACTGTCGGTGCTGGACCGCGAAGTGCTGGCCCTGCAGGGCATCGATGCCGACACCCTGCCCAGCGCGCTGGAGGCCCGAGCCGAGGGCCGGGTACGTGGCGTCGTGGTGCTTACGGGAGGGGTGCGCAGCTTTGATACACGTGCGTCGCTGCGCCTCGACGACATCGCATGGGGGCCCCGTCGACTGAGTCGTGCCCGCATGCGGGTCGCCGGCACGGGTCTTCCGCGCCTGGATCGCGGGCTGTCGGTGGAGCTCGAGGTCGACAGCCTCGAGGTGCTCGATCGCACGTTTACACGAGGGCGCTCCACACTGGACTTTGCGGCCCCCAACGGCCGTGCAACGCTCGATCTTGCCCGCGGAGAGCAGGAGCTGTACCGCCTCAGTGGCGGCTTCACCCTCGATTCGGCTGAGACCCGCGTTGATATCGAGACCTTTGATGTGCGCATCGACTCGTTGCGCTATTCGATGCCGCACGCGGCCCGATTCGCTTGGAGTGAGTCACAATTGCTGCTCGACTCGCTTACAATCCAGGGCAACGAGGCCGATCCCGTGCACATTCGGGCACGAGGCCGCCTGGCGCGCAGCGGTGAGGAGGCCTTTTCGTTTGATATCGACGCCCTGCGCCTCGATCGCTTGCTGCGCGTAATCCAGCGTGGAGATCTGCCCTGGTCGGGCGTCTTCGCCATGTCAGGGCAACTGGGGGGTGATGCCGAACGGCCGCGTCTCGCCGTCGAGCTCGAGGGCACCGATGTGCGCCTCGACGAGATCGACCTCGGACGCACCAGCGCACAGCTCAGCTACGAGGCACAGCAACTCGGGTTTGAACTCGGTGCCTGGCAGCAAGACCGCCGGCTGCTTGCCGCGTCGGGTGTCTGGCCGATCGACCTCTCGCTGGGCGCGTCTCGTCGCTCGATGCGACAGGCGCCTGCCGCGATCCAGCTGACGGTCGACTCGTTGCCGGCGGCCTATGCGCTGACGCTGTTGGAAGATCTCGAACGCGTCGAGGGCGTGATTT
Organism: uncultured Gemmatimonadaceae bacterium; assembly: GCA_964453545.1. GTDB lineage: Bacteria > Gemmatimonadota > Gemmatimonadetes > Longimicrobiales > Gaopeijiaceae > Gaopeijia. The sequence goes on along the minus strand of CAYVPD010000072.1, from coordinate 1,204 downwards.
CTGGGGAGGTCGAAATCGGTGGCACGCCAGAGCGGCTTGAGCCCGATGGGCAGCTCACGCTGAGCGGCGGAGCCTGGACGGTCGGGGCCATCGGCGTTCGTCAAAGCGACGCGCAGCTGCAGCTCACGCTGAATCCTGACCTGACGGTCGCCCTTGAGGGCGGGGCACGCGCCGACGGCAACGTGCGCATCAGTGGCGAACTGTCTCTCGAGCAGCCACGCGACCCGCAGCTCGATCTGACGCTCGACTTCGATCGCTTTACGGCGGTGGATCGACGTGACATCCGCGGAGCTGTGAGTGGCAACGTCCAACTGGAGGGCAGTTACGCCGCCCCGTTTGTTCAGGGCCGGCTTCAGGTGGATCGGGGCGACGTCTTTCTAGAAGAATTCCAGCGCAGCCTCAGCGTGGTCGATCTTTCAGATCCCCGCTTCGTTGCGATCGATACGACACTCGTTCAGAGTCAGGCGCTGCTGGCGAGCACCCGGAACCCATTTCTGGACAACTTGCTCGTCATCATCGACTTGGGCGTGCGACGCAATGCGTGGCTACGCTCGCCTCAGCTCAACGTCGAGATGCAGGGCGACCTGTCCCTGACCTTTGATCGGCGTGAGCGCGACGTCGTGTTTGTCGGCGAGTTGCAGGCCGTACGTGGGCAGTATCAGGTACTCAACCGCACCTTTGATGTGGAGCGGGGCACCGTCGAGTTCGTCGGTATCCCAGGCATCAATCCGAATCTCGACATCGAGGCCGTGGCCCGGGTGCGCCGGCGCGACGGCGACCCGCTCGACATTACCGCAACCGTCGGCGGCACCCTGGTCGAGCCGACGGTCGAGCTGGCCTCGAGCGAGGCGGCTGTCGCCGAATCTGACCTGTTGAGCTACCTCGCCTTTGGCCAGTCGTCGGCGCAGACCAGCACCGGAAATGCAGGTGCCGTGGTGAGCCAGGCGGGCACCGCCGCTGCTGCAGCCCTTGGGGGCACGCTGACCTCGTCGCTGGCCGCCCTCGCTCAGGGCACCGGCTTCTTGGACTACCTCTCGATCACGCAGGCCGTCGACGCGACAGCCGCCGTGCAAGGCTCAGCCCTCTCGACCTTTGCCGGTACACAGATCGAAGTGGGGCGCTACTTCGGCGGCGGCGACTACTTCGGTGCACTCATGCTTCGACCGCTGGCCCGGGTGGGTGCGCGTGGGTCTCTTCTCGGGGG
>CAYVPD010000071.1:0-6838 GCA_964453545.1 uncultured Gemmatimonadaceae bacterium | reverse complement strand
GACGACCATCGTCATCGTCGTCAATCACGGCTACGCGATTCGGCGCATCTTGTATCTGCAGCGCGGTCATTGTGTCTCTCCTGATCCGGGCGCGTCTGGGTTATCAGAGTCCAGCATTGTACCCAAAGGCAGCGTGACACGGAATGCGGCTCCGGCTTTGCCCGTGTTGCGTGCACGTATCCACCCGCCATGCGCCTGAACGATCCGATGCGCGACGGGCAGACCCATGCCCATGCCCTTGGGTTTGTCGGTCACAAAAGCGTCGTACAACCGATTGTACACTGTTTGGGGAATTCCCGGGCCACCGTCGACAATCGTAACGGAAACCGTCTGACCTCTGCGGCGAAGGCGCAGATGCACCCACGGATCGTCATTTTGCTGTGCAGCCTCGATCGCATTGGTCAGCACCACCACGAGCGCCTGCAGCAAGAGTCCTCGATCGCCCGATACCTTAGGCAAGTCACGGTCGGCGTCGAGATCAACCGACACTCGTGCCTGCTGTGCGACCCCCATGAGCAAGTTGATCGCCTCTCGAGCAAGATCGACCATGTCGACCTGCTCCGTGTTCTTCAGACCCTCAGAAAAGAAGCCGCGCAGACCATTGAGAATGCTGCCGACGCGGCGTCCACCCGCCACGAGGTCGTCGAGAATCGGGGTCAGCCGGTTGGCTAGCTCATCGGGCGCAGAATGGTGGAGCGCGATGCGTGCCGCAGCCGCATCGTTGACCATCGACCCCAGAGGTTGCCCGAGCTGATGCACCATCGCCGCTGACATCTCACCGGCCACAGCCAATTGCCCGACCCGTGCCAGATCACGTTGGTGCTGCTCCCGCTGATCAGCGACCTGCTGCAGCAACTGCGCCTCAGCACGAGCCGAGGCTTCTCGCTGTTGCGCCACCCGAAACCGCAGGCGAATCCAGTTCAGCACGGCCGTTGCCAAGAGACCCAAAATCGTAATGCGCAGCCAGATCATCTCGCTCCAGACCGGCACGACCCGGATCGCGACCGGCTCAGCAGGCTCCCACTCTCCTGTGCGAACACCCGCCTCAACGAGCAGCCGATAGGTGCCCGGCATCAGGCCAGCGAGTTCAACCCAGCGGTCAGATCCGACCGTGATCCAGTCGGGGTCACGCCCCTCGAGGCGATACCTGAAGGGAATCACACCGGTCGTGCGAAAATCGGGGATGGTGACGTGCACGCGCAGATACCGCTCGCGAGGACCCAGCCTGACGGTGTTTGAAACGGGCAAGTCGTCGACCATGCCAACCATGCGATCAATCTTGGGCACCGCACTCAACGGCGGTTCAGGCACAAGAAGCCGGTCGACGATGACGATGCCGTCAACAGATCCGAAGGCGACCCGGCTCGGGTTGATCTGTGCCAAAGGTGGACGGCCAGAGTTTCCCTCAGGTATGCCCAGTTCCAATCCGAAGTTCTGAGGTCGCAGCGACCCCACATCACCCTGCTCGATCGCGCTGATGTCTTGCTGCGCCAACCAGGTCAGTCCCGAATTTTGCTGCAACCAGACGCCCTTCCCGTGTTCTTCGAGCAGCGCAACCACCGTCGGGTCCGCAAGCGGCACGCGCACGATCGAATCGTCGGCGCGCAGCAGGACGAGACCTCCCCCGTATGAGCCCAACCAGACCGACCCGTCGGGACGAGGCTGTACGACGCGCAGCTGGCCACTGGGCACCCCATCGAGTGAATCAAAAAATGCAAAGCTCTTGTCGCTGCGCCGGTGGGCGACCACGCCGTCGAGGCCGAGCCAGAAATCGTCGGCTTGGCCCCGCTCGATCGTAAAGGCGCTCCCCCCACGACCCAGCTGCCAATCTGCCGGAAAACGCATGCGGTCGTCCGCATCAATCATGGCTATGCGGCCATCAGACAGTCCGACCAGCACCGAATCTCCGCCGAGATCGACCAGAGGGCGAGCATCAACGGGTGTTCGACGCCCGGGCACCTCGGTGCGCCACTCTTTGACCGATCCGTCCGGGCTGTAGCGCTGCACGCGATCAGAATCGCCAATCCAGAGGCGGTCGCGGGCATCGAGGGCGAGCGAAAACGCGCATGCCGCCCACGGCAAGATGTGATCGATCAGGCGGCCTTGACCATCGAGCCGGTATACCCCGTCACACTGAGCGCCGACCCAGAGCCCGCCGCGTCGGTCGGGCACCATCGATGACGCTTCACGAAAGGGTCGACTCGACGAACGGCGCCACACTTCGACGGGCGTGAGCTCGAAGGCGCGAAGCCCTCCACTCAAGATTCCGACCAGCACCAAGCCATCGGGGGTGAGGAACGTCGACGTTGCGCCCAGATACTGGTCGGGCTGGTCTTCGGGCAGGTGGCGCACCTGCCAGCCGTTGTCAGTCTCGCTGACGATGACCCCGATTTCGCCAAACGCCCAGATGTTGCCACGCTGGTCTTCAATGACGGTGCGAAAGTCGACGTCGGGCACGACGATCTCTTCGGCATCGCCTGGAGTGCGCACAACCCGCAGCCCGCGATCTCCCCCAACCCACAGTCGCCCCTGTCGGTCGCGAATCACATCGCTCGTCTGACTGTGGGTCACCCGCTCGGCGTCGATCTGCCCGGCGGCTGTGTTGATCTTGAGCCGCCAAACGCCCCCATCACTCGCCATGAGCACGGCGCCTGCCGAGTCGGGAATCACCTTGGTGCGACGCCGGACGCTGACGGTCGTATCAGCAGACCACCAGATGCCCTCGTCAAAAACGACGGGTGAAAAGTTGGCGACCCCCCAAAGCGCGCCGTCGTCGGCCTCAAAGAGCGATGTGACCGCTGCGTCTGGGAGCGGGTGGCTGGGCAGGGTGTCGAGCAGTTCGGCACCTCGAAACCGGCCGATACCGCCTCGGGTGCGACCTACCCACAGCGAACCGTCGCGCGACGACGTGATCGCCGATGACGCACCCGCAAGCAGATACGGCACCTGAGCCGGGCTGTAGGCCGCGATGTCACGGCCGTCAAACCGAAAGATACCTCCGAACGTCGAGCCCCAGATGAATCCGTCGAGGTCGATCGCAAAGGCGTTGGGCGAACTCTGTGGCAGCCCCTCGGTCAGGCCAAAGGTCTGGTACTTGATGCGGTCTTCGACCGGGTAGTCAGGGCGCGTCGACGATGGTGACGGACCTCGCCGTGAGAGCTGGGCCTGCGCCGAAACGTGCGCCGGTGCCCTGCCCTCAATCGCCCCCAGCAGCATGAGCGCCGCAACAACCCAGCGCACCCCGCCCCACCCACGGCATGGGCGACGCATGAAGCGCTCAATCACGCGATACCGAGCCGCTCCCGAGCTGCGTGGAGTGAAAGTGCCATCTCTTCGTCTGAGATGAGCGGCTCACCCGGCGCCACGTTGTCGAGTCGCCCGGCCACCACCCACTCCTCGAGGCGCTCGACCTCGGCAAACAGATGGTCGAAATCGTCGATAATGAAGAGCAGCGGCTGGTACTTGTCGATCTCGAATGCCTGATTGACCACCCACTCTAGCTGAAACGGAAACCGCTGCACGTCGGGGCTCTCGACCGCGTATTCGATCTCGCCATAAGAGCTGAGCAACCCCGAACCATAGACGCGCACCCCGTCTTTGGCGGCGCCCGGCGTATGGTCGCGCATCAGCCCAAACTCGATCGTAAACCAGAAGAAGCGCGCCATGGCACGCATGCTCGACGAGAGTCGGTGGGCAACCTGGGGGCTCTCACCCTCTTTGGCGAGACGCTCGACAGACTCACGGGCCACGCGGCCGAACCTGACGAGCGCATTGGCAAAGGCCGGGTCGGTGTGCATGGGCACATGGCCGGCAATGTCGTGAAAGATGTCGGGCTCGGGCAGATAGTCCGGGTTGCGACCGTCGCGCACCGTGATCGTGGTCGGAAATTCCCGACGCTCGAGACAGTCGAAGAACAGATAGGCCGGCACGTACCCCGCGACAGGCTTGGCCTTGAACCCGGTCAGCGGATCAAGAAAGCGGTTCACGTCTTCAAGACGCGGCACATGGTCACCCGAGAGCGCGAGCGCGTCGAGGCCTTCGATGAAGCGGTGATTGGCCCAACGCCGCCAGCGCTCCTGCATGCGACTGTACAGGTGGCTCCACGTGTCATGGTTGGCCGCGGAGTACTCGTCCCAGGGCTGCGAGATGAAGAGATCGCCCCGTGCCTGCGCATGTTCGATAAACGGCGCTTGCCCGGTCGTCAGCCCACGGGCCTGGCCCGCTTCGGTGGTCGTCGGATTCATGTCTGCCCTCCTCAGAAAAAATCGGGCGCAGCTGTGATGACGCCACTGCATACGCCGAAGCCAATCGACGCAAACCCTTCACGTTTGCAAAGACCGCTGATCTGCACCTCATCACCATCTGCAAGGAACGTACGCGATTCCCCTGTCGGCAGCGCAAGGGGCTCGGAGCCGCGCCACGTGCGCTCCAAGAGGCAGCCTCGCGACTCAGGCTCGGGCCCGCTGACCGTTCCGCTGCCCAGCAGGTCTCCGGGGCGCAGGTTGCACCCGTTGGATGCGTGGTGCGCCAGCATCTGAGCCGGCGTCCAATACAAGTCGCGGAACCGACTGGCCGACACCGCAAACGCGGGTGCGCCCTCGGCGCGCATCTGTGCCGTGCGAAGCGCCACCGACAGCCTCAGGTCGATGCCACCGGAGCGTTGATCGCCCTCGTCGAAGAGATACCGCAGGGGCTGCGGCTCATCGGCAGCCCGCGCAGCGGCCGGTACGCGAAACGGAGCCAACGCTTCGAGCGTCACAACCCACGGCGAGATGGTCGAGGCGAAGCTTTTGGCCAGAAAGGGACCGAGCGGCTGGTATTCCCACGCCTGAAGGTCACGCGCAGACCAGTCATTGAGCAGCACCAGACCGAAGAGGCGCTCCGACGCTCGCGCGATCGGCACCGTATCGCCCAGTGCATTGGCGCCACCGACCACCAGGCCGACCTCGAGCTCGTAGTCGAGCAAGCGCGCCGGTCCGAAGCTTGGCTCGGCGTCGTCGGGCCCCTTGCGCTGACCGTTGGGGCGACGCACCGGGGTGCCACTCGGCACGATCGAAGAGGCTCGGCCGTGATACCCGATCGGCACCCAGCGGTAGTTGGGCAGCAGCGGATTATCGGGGCGAAACATGCTACCGACGTTGGTCGCGTGATGGATCGAGGCGTAGAAGTCGGTATAATCGCCCACCGCAAAGGGCAGACCCATGTCAACTTCGGCCAGCGCGTGCACGACCGCATCGCGCTCGTGGCTTGCCGGTGCCCCCGCGTGATCGGCGCGAAGCAGCCGACTGAGCTGCAGCCGTAGCGCACTCCAGGCCATGGGGTCGAGCGCCAGCAACTCATTGAGCGACGAGCTGCGGCATGCATCAGCCCCCGCGCCGCTCAACCAACCCCGCTCCACACAGGCGGCGACATCGAGCACCTTGTCGCCGATCGCCACCCCGACCCGCCATGAGCCTGCCGGTTCAGCCGCGGCGTCGGCCGCGCCCCCGGCCGATGTACGGGGCCGAAACACCCCAAACGGCAGGTTCTGAATCGGGAACTCGCAATCGGGCTGATTGGCCGCTTCGACCCACGAGCGAAGCTGCGGGTCGTGCGTTTCGTTGATCGGGTACAGCGCTGAGGTTTCAGTCATCACAAAGCAGGGGTGAGGTCGAGCAGGGCGCCGAGTTCTTCGACCGGCTCGGCAAACGAACACGATCCGAAGCTGGCGAACGCCTCGTTGCGTAGCGCGGCGATGGCTTCAAGCGAAACCTCAAACGAGCGCCAGCGCAAATGTTCAGCGTCGACAGAGATCGAGGCCGGGTCAGTTTCAAGCAGGGCGTCGAGCGCATCGCTGCGCGCCCCTTTGGCACGAATTACGGCCGTCGCCAGCAACAGGTTCAGATACCCGTACATGACGGTGAAGTCTGGTTCATCGTCGTAGGTCAGCCGGTACTCGCCCCGCAGAGGGTGATGAAGCCCGGCAGTGGCCTTGAAGCGCACGCCCTCGGTAACGCAGGCCTCGATGAAGGTCAGCAGGTGCTCCGGAGCCGGAAACCCTTCGGCTACAACGGCGCCGGTGCGCACCTTGGCGCCCGCGCCCACCGCTCGCATGGCCGCCAACAGCCCTTCTGCGTTCGCCGGCTGTGCCACTTCGAGCCAAAGCTCGATGCTGGTGTCGGCAAAGGCTTCGGCCACGCGTGTCACGTCGTCAGGCGTGGCGACCCGCGCCTCAATGGCGTCGACCCGCGCCCAACCGGCATGAGCAGCATGGAATTCGGCGATCTGAGCCGCGTCGCTCACCGGGTCGCCTGCGACCAGGGCTGACAGCTGCCACAGCGCGTGCCCATCTGAGGCCTGGGCCGCGTCGGCCAGCTCGTCAAGCCGCGGAACGGGCACCACGAATCGCCCGAGCAGGGCGCGCTCCGGACCTTCGAGTCGCGCTGCGTATTCGGCCACCGCCTCAGACATCGGCAATTTGGCCGGGGGGAACAGCCCTGCGTAGTCCACAATGCCGCCGACCAATGCCACCACAGGGTCGGGAAGTCGCACAGCGACCAGCCGCGCCAGCATGTCGATGCTCTCGGGGTTGGCGAGCGCTTCGCGCTGGGTGACCGGGCGACCCAACAGCACGTCGCGCACCGCAAGCTCGCTCAGCTTGCCGCTCAAGGTGCGCGGCAGATCGGGCACGGCCACGATGCGGGCGGGGTTCACTGCCTGCACGGCGTCCACGGTCCAGTCGGCCAGCGTGCGGCCGGCGGCGGCGTGGAGCAACTTGGGCTTCGGCGACTTCATCCGCGTGCCGTGACCGGCCGCGAGAATGATGGCTGCAATCTTCATGACGTCTATATAGCCGGAA
>CAYVPD010000070.1:0-7005 GCA_964453545.1 uncultured Gemmatimonadaceae bacterium | reverse complement strand
AGCGACGCGGTTTCATCTTTCAGTCTTCGGAGATCTACGGGGGTACGGGGTCGGTTTGGGACTACGGCCCGCTTGGCATCGAGCTGAAGCGCAACGTCAAGGAACTGTGGTGGAGTGCCATGGTTCACCAGCGCGACGACGTTGAGGGGCTCGACGCCGCCATTCTCATGCACCCGCGTGTGTGGGAGGCCTCAGGGCATGTCGAGGGTTTTACTGATCCGCTCGTCGAGTGCTCCAACTGTCATCGGCGCTTCCGGGCCGATCTGCCCGAGGTCGAGGGTGGACAGTGCCCCAGCTGCGGCACGCGCGATGCGTTTGGCGAGGCGCGTTCGTTCAACCTCATGTTCAAGACCTTCATGGGGCCGGTCGAAGAAGATGCAGCCACGATCTATCTGCGCCCCGAGACGGCGCAGGGGTCGTACGTCAATTTCTTGAATGTCCAGACGGCGGCTCGGCAGAAGGTGCCCTTCGGGATCGCGCAGATTGGCAAGGCGTTTCGAAACGAGATTACGCCGGGCAACTTCATCTTTCGCACGCGCGAGTTCGAACAGATGGAGCTGCAGTTCTTTGTCGAGCCGGGCACCGATGACGAGTGGTTTGAGACTTGGAAAGAGGCGCGCATGGCGTGGCACCGCTCGCTCGGTATTCGCCCTGAGAAGCTGCGCTTTCACGAGCACGGTCCTGACGAACTGGCGCACTACGCCAAGAAGGCGGTCGACATCGAGTACGAGTACCCGTTTGGCTGGAAGGAATTCGAGGGCGTGCACAACCGCACCGACTTTGACCTCGGGCGTCACCAGGAGTACTCGGGCAAGCGCCTCGAGTACATCGATCCGGCGTCGAATGCGCGCTACCTGCCCTATGTGATCGAGACGGCGGTCGGCGTTGATCGCACGGTGCTTGTGGCTCTGCTTGATGCCTACCGCGAAGAAAATGTCGAGGGCGAAGAGCGGGTTGTGCTGAGCCTCGCTCCGAAGCTCGCACCTCTCAAGGCGGCCGTGTTTCCGCTGGTCAAGAAAGACGGTATGCCTGAAGTGGCCGAGAAATTGCACAACGAATTGCGGGCGGCCTCGATGCCGTCGTTTTACGATGCGGCGGGCTCGATCGGGCGACGCTACCGTCGTCAAGACGAGGCCGGCACACCGTGGTGCATTACGGTTGACGGGCAGACACTCGAAGATCAGACGGTCACGATTCGCGATCGCGATACGCTCACCCAGGATCGGGTAGCGCTCGATCGCGTGCGCAGCTGGATCAGGGAGAGACTCGACGGGTGAATTTGCTGCGGGAATTCAGGGAGTTTGCGGTCAAGGGCAACGTGCTCGACATGGCCGTCGGCATCATCATCGGTGGTGCATTTGGCACGGTCGTGAAGAGTCTGGTCGACCATGTGCTCATGCCGCCGATCGGCCTGCTGGTCGGTGGGGTCGACTTCAGTGACCTGTTCATCACGCTGAAGTCAGGCGCGACGCCTGGGCCCTATGCCTCGGTCGAAGCCGCTCAAGAGGCCGGGGCCGTCACACTGAACCTCGGGCTGTTTCTCAACGCCACGATCAGCTTCTTGATCGTGGGCTTTGCCGTGTTCTTGCTGGTGCGTGCCATCAACCGACTCAAGCGAGAAGAGCCGGTACCGCCGCCCGCCCCGAGCGAAAAGCCGTGCCCGTTTTGCTTCATGAACGTGCCGCTCAAGGCGTCGCGTTGCCCGCACTGCACGTCGGAGCTGTCGTCGGCCGTACCGGGCGGTGTTGCATAGGCAGCTGAGTTGTGCCACGAGCGGGCGAGGCGCATCTTGCCGCTACAGAGCTGAATCTGATGCTCATGCCCGCCGCGACCTGAGGAGCCCTCCGCCAAATGTCGACGCGTTCTGCTGTCTTTACCTCTCGTTGGGGCATGTTGCTCGCCATGCTGGGCATGGCAGTCGGCACCGGAAACATCTGGCGGTTTCCGCGCATTGCTGCCACCAACGGGGGCGGATCGTTTTTGGTGGCCTGGGTGGTGTTCCTGCTCATCTGGTCGATTCCGCTGCTCATCGTCGAGTTTGCCATGGGCAAGGGCACCCGACGCGGAACGATCGGCGCCTTTGTCGCGACGCTGGGGCCAAAGTTTGCCTGGATGGGGGGCTGGGTTGCGCTCACAGCGACGGCGATCATGGCCTACTACAGCGTGGTCATGGGCTGGACGCTACGGTTCTTTTGGGCGTCGCTCACCGGTGAAATTCCCGGTGCAGTGCCGGGTGCACTGTGGGAGAGCTATGCGGGCTCGCCGGCGGCTCTATTCACGCACACAATCGCCATGGGCCTTGCACTCTTCGTGGTTGCATGGGGTGTGCGAGGCATCGAGACGGCGGCCAAGATTCTGATTCCGTCCTTGGTCGTGCTCGTGATTGTCTTGGCGATCAAGGCGCTCACCCTGCCCAATGCATCGGCCGGCCTCGCCTTTTTGTTCACGCCCCGGCTCGCCGATCTCGCCAACTACGAGATCTGGTTGCAGGCGCTCACGCAAAATGCGTGGGATACCGGTGCCGGATGGGGGCTGGTGCTGACCTACGCGATCTACATGCGCTCGCGCGAAGACACTTCGCTCAACGCCTTTGTCATCGGGTTTGGCAACAATTCCATGTCGCTGCTGGCCGGAATCATGGTGCTCTGCACCGTCTTTTCGACCATGCCCGGGGCCGCAGGAGAGATCGTGGGCGCCGGCAATGAAGGGCTCACTTTTATCTGGGTGCCCCAACTGTTCGGTCAGATGCCTGGCGGGCGCTTCTTCATGACGCTCTTCTTCTTGGCGCTGTCGTTTGCGGCGTGGACCTCGCTCGTGGCAATGGTGGAGCTGGCCAGTCGCATTGCCATGGATCTCGGGCTTTCGCGGGGCACGTCGATTGCGTTGGTCGGCGTGGGCGGGCTGGTGCTTGGGGCCGCGTCGGCGCTGAACATGAACGTGTTCTCAAATCAGGACTGGGTATGGGGTGTTGGCTTGATCTTAAGTGGCCTCTTCTTTGCCTTTGCCGTGCTGCGGTATGGCGTCACCCGCTGGCGTGAGACGTTCATCAATCACGCCGATTCCGATGTGCATATCGGTGCTTGGTGGGACTGGGCGATGCGTCTGGTCGTCGTGCAGGCCGTGGTGCTGATGGGCTGGTGGCTGTGGAGTGCACGCGGTGCAGATCTCTCGGCAACCTGGACCCTGTTTTCGCCCTACAACGTGGGCACGGTCATCATTCAATGGGCGCTGGCGCTGGGTCTGCTTCTCGCCCTGAATGGCTGGATGGTGCGACGCATGCAGGCGTACGAAGTGGGTCGACCTGATGCACGCGCACGCGACCGGGTCGGGCCCGGCGACGATTTTCACGCGCCCTGAGTCGCATCGGCCGGTACTCGCCGAAGGCCCGCGGACCCTCGGCCCACCTGAGGTGTGCTAACCACTCATGCCGACCCATGACGCATATCTACGGCGCACGCCGCTCGAGCGCTTCTTGCCTGATGCCGCATTTGGCCAGCGTCACTACGCAGCAATCCGAACCGAAGCTGAGGCCAAGGGGATCTCTCTCGATGATCCAGGCGCCTTTGCAATGCTTGAGGCGGCAACCGCAGCCCTTGATGAAGTGCGGCACGCTGACGACCCACCAGAGACGTTGGCGCGCCACGCGTTAGTACTTTTTCACGCCTTTCACCTTGACGCTCTCGGGTCGCCCGCATTTCTGATCGACTCGGCGCTGGTGCGGGCGCTGCTCGACGCCGAGAGTTGGGATCTCAGCGGATCGGCCGGGGCAACGGCCCCGAGCCCCTTGCCGGCTGCATGCTACCTGCAGCTGCCTCAGCACCTGATCTGGGTGCGGTCTGAAGGTGAAGACGCAGCTCCCGCATCGATTGACGGTTTTTTTCGTACGCTGACCGATGATGGTCGTATGCATCTATTGCCGGTCGTGGGATTGCTCGAGGGTCGCGACGGCTTCACAGTGCTGCCTCTGCCCGGTTTGCCGCTGTCTGATGCCCCAACGTGGGCGACTGCAACCATGCGACAAGATGGCCCTGACTTCGCAAGCGATCTGCCGGGTGCCGAGCACGAAGGGCTGTATGAGGTTTGTACGGCGGGCGAAGTCTTGAAGCTGGTGGCACGGCTCGAGGAATGACTGTGGCAGTACAGTGATGCGCTTGGGGCCGAGGCTGTCGCCGCGGATGAGACGGTACGCCCGATGCCGTCAGCGCTGCGTGGCCGTCGCCTCGGCGTCGGCGCGTCGGCCTGAGCCCGCGTCCTGTAAGGATCACTATGCCACGGGAATCGAAGAGGGCAAAGAGGGAGCGGGCCCAGCACATTTGGTCGAGGCTGCTCGCCACGTATCCTGACGCGCACTGTGAGCTTGATTTCACGAATCCGTTCGAGCTCGGCGTGGCCACGATTTTGTCGGCCCAGACGACTGATGTACGCGTCAATTCGGTCACCCCGGCGCTGTTTGAGCGCTATCCTGACGCTCGGGCCCTGGCCAACGCGCAGCAAGAAGACGTTGAGGAACTCGTCAAATCAACGGGCTTCTTTCGCAACAAGGCAAGAAACATCATCGGTTTCGCGCGTGCGTTGATGGCCGACTTTGGGGGCGAGGTACCGCAGTCGATGGCTGAGCTTCGGCCCTTGCCCGGGGTCGGGCGGAAGACGGCCAACGTGATTCTTGGCAACGCGTTTGGCATCGACGAGGGCGTGGTTGTCGACACGCATGTGAAGCGGCTGGCCAATCGCCTTGGCCTCACTCGATCGGATAATCCCGAAATTGTCGAACGCGATCTGATGAAGCTGTTTGATGCCGAGCAGTGGACGATGCTCTCGCATTTGCTCATCTGGCACGGACGCCGTACCTGTGACGCCCGAAAGCCCCGTTGCGAGGCCTGCGAGATTGCCACACTGTGCCCTTCGTCGCGCACCTGACCCGGCAGCATACCGCCTGACGCGGAAGTGTATCGCTGGATGTGTGCCGCAAACGCCTGTCTCGTTATTGCCCTAAAGGAGTTCTGATCATGCCCGACCGCGCCGAAGCCCTCGCTCTGCTCGAGGAGTGGGTCGAAAACGAGAATCTGCGCCTGCACATGCGGTCGGTGGAGGCCTCGGTGCGTCAGTATGCCCGCCTGCGCGGGGCTGACGAAGAGCTTTGGGGGCTGGCAGGTCTGCTGCACGATCTCGACTGGGAGAAGGTGCCCGAGAACCATCCGGTGACGGCCGTGGAGCGTCTGCGAGAGCTTGGCTACCCCGAAGACGTGCTTCATGCCATTCTCGCGCATCGCCCCGATTTCACGGGCGTGGAGCCGGAGACTGAGCTCGATCGTGTGTTGTTTGCTTGCGATGAACTCAGCGGCCTGGTGTATGCCTGCTGCCTGGTGCGACCGACGGGCATCGACGACCTGACGCCGAAATCGGTCGTGAAGAAGCTCAAAGACCGACAGTTTGCCGCGGGCGTCGATCGCGACGAGGTGCAACGGGGTATGGACCTCATCGGGCTCGAACGCAATGAGCACATTCAAAACGTGATCGATGGCATGCGCGCGGTGGCTGAAGAGCTGAAGATTCGTGGCGTTGATGTCTCGAGCGGGAGCTGAAAACGAAGCGTGAACGCTTGGAGTTTGCAGATGGGTGAGAAGCGTCGGCGATTTGGGGTTGGGCTTGGGCCCAGACTGGGGCTCAGCTTTGGGCTTGCCTTGGGATTGGGCCTTGCCTTGGGTGCGTTTGCGGCTCCCGTCGCAGCGCAAGACGACGTGCTCGAGCTCGGGCGGATCTACGGCACCCGACCTCCTGAGGCCTACCTGAAGTTCAAGCGGGAGCACCCCGATGCGTTCGAGTTTTCCCGTGCGCTGTGGCGGCGAAATCCGCGTCTCGATGTGAAAGGGGATGGGCTGGAGGCGCTTCAGGTTCGGCCCAACGTGCTGGCCCCTGAGGTTGTTGCAGCGGCAGCTCGTGTGATCGGGCCACGCGGTCGAGCCGTCGCGGGTGAGATCGCGTTTCCCTTGGTGCTCGGCTACTACGCCGATGACGAGGGTCCGCCGCCCTTTAGCGTGTCGCAGGTGCAGCAGGAATTTTTTGACGGGCCCAACTCGCGTCACCAGACGGTCTCGGAGTTTTATGAGGAGATGTCGAGGGGGCGGGTCACGCTACTGGGTGAGACGCTCGACTGGGTGCAGTCAGACCTGACCCACCTCGAGACCACGGCAGAGGTTTCGGGGCTCAGCGGAAGTCGCGTTGGGGATTTCATTCATTCGCTGCTCGCGAGGGTCGACAACGGCGGCGTCAATTGGGGCCGCTTCGACAACGACGGGCCCGATGGCATTCCGAATTCGGGCGATGACGACGGCTATGTCGACGTATTGGCCGTCTTCCATCCGACGTGGGGCGCCGAGTGCCCCTCTCCGGGACGCGCAGATCGTGTGTGGTCGCATCGATGGAGCCTGTCAGCCGCCGGGGCCTCTTCGGGCTCCGAAAATCGGGAGTACGTGACTCGCTCGACGTCGGCGAATGGCGACATGATTCGCATCGATGACTACACGATCCAGCCGGTCTACGCCTGCGACGAGCAGTCGATCAACGAGATCGGGGTGTTTGCGCACGAGCTGGGCCATGGGTTTGGGTTGCCCGACTTGTATTGCACGTCGGGCGGCTGCCGCAGCGCCGGCGCGGGCAGCTGGGACCTGATGGCCTTTGGGTCATGGGGATGCGGGGATCGTGATCCATCGCAGCCCTGCCACATGGGGGCATGGAGCAAGCTGATGCTCGGGTGGGTCGACGCGGAGCAGGTGCCTCCAGGGGAGGTCACGTCGGTGACCCTGCCGTCAGTGCAGTCGTCGGGGCGTGTGGTGCGGATCGACGCCCGAGATGGATCGGGCGACTACCTGTTGCTCGAGAACCGGCAGGTCGAGGGTTCGGATGTCGGCTTGTTCTCGTCAGGCTTGCTGGTGTGGCACATCAATGACAAGGTCGTGCAGGCCCGCTGGTCGAGCAATGGCGTCAATGCTACGCCGACTGCTCAGG
>CAYVPD010000069.1:0-7048 GCA_964453545.1 uncultured Gemmatimonadaceae bacterium | reverse complement strand
GCTGGTATGCCGTGCCTGTCGTCTCTGACATGGTGCTGGAGATCGGAGGCGTGGAGTATGGGGCGGCGCCCTTCAACGGATGGTTCATGGGTACGGAGATTGGCGCGCGGAATTTGGGCGACCAGCAGCGCTACGATCAGCTGCCGGTGATCGCCGAGCATATGGGGCTCGATCTGCGCTCGCGCGAGATGCTGTGGAAGGATCGGGCGCTTGTCGAGTTGAATACCGCCGTGTTGCACAGCTACCGCGAGGCGGGGGTTACGCTGGTGGATCACCACACAGCAGCAGAGCAATTCATGCGCTTTGTGGCGAAAGAGGGGGAATGTGGTCGTGCTGTGGGCGCCGAATGGAGCTGGATCGTGCCCCCGCTGGCTGGTTCGGCGACCGAGCCCTTTCATCATGAGTGGGACAACACCGTGCGGACCCCCGGGTTTTTCTATCGGTAGCGGCTTGGCGTGGCGACGGCGCAGCCCAGTCGCTCTGCCTTGTCGAAATCGGTTGCCCACCGTATAAGAAGTTGATGCTGCGATCAGCTCTTTTGTGGGCATCGACCCGCCCAGAACTCGGCGCACGCCTGACCCGATATGGTTTCTTTCGTCGGTCGGTGTCGCGCTTCATGCCGGGCGAAGGTCCAGGCGACGCGTTGCGTGCGGCTGGAGTACTCGCACAGCGGGGGCTGCCGACGTTGGTGACCTGCCTCGGCGAGAACGTCGTAACCGAGGCTCAGGCACGCGCAGCCGGTGCAGACTATACGGCTCTGGGGGCTGCCATCTCGGATCATGGGCTCGACATGGAGCTGTCGGTGAAGCTGACGCACCTCGGGCTCGATCTCTCTGAAGAGCTCGCAGATGAGATGCTCGCAGAACTTGCAGGCGCCGTCTCAGGCGTGGTCTGGCTGGATATGGAAGACCACCGGTATGTCGATCGCACCCTCGGTGTGTTTCGCAGGGCGTGGGGTCGCAACCCCGGGCGTATTGGGCTCTGCCTGCAGGCCTATCTGCATCGCACACCTGAAGACCTCGAAGACTTGGTTCCCCTCTGCCCGAACATTCGCTTGGTGAAGGGCGCCTACCGGGAGCCCCCGTCAGTAGCGATCGCCGAGAAGGCGGGTGTTGATCGTGCCTACGGGGACCTCGTTGATCAGATGCTAGAGCATGCTGCAGCGGGAACGATGGGCCGGGTGGGCGTCGGCACGCATGATGCACGTCTGGTGAGCCGCGCCCGGGAGATGGCCGACGCATTGCGCCTGGCTGATGCCGCGTGGGAGGTGGAGATGCTCTACGGCATCGGCACACGCCAGCAAGAGGAGCTGCGGAGGGAGGGGGTGCCCCTGCGGGTCTTGATCTCGTACGGCCGGTCGTGGTTTCCTTGGTACATGCGGCGTCTGGCGGAGCGGCCGGCGAACCTCTGGTTTGTCGCGAGACAGTTGGTGGGGTAATCAGGCGCCGGTCGGCGAGCGACGATCGGGGCAAGGATCGTATTGCACGACACTTGGTTCGACCCTCCACTCCCCGCAGCGCACGCCTTGGTGCAGATACCCCTCGGCTTCCAGTGCGCCGGCCTGATCGAATACCTGCCAATAGCCCTGCTCGAGACCCCCGACGAACGCGCCACGTTCGTGCAGTTGGCCATTTTCGTGGTACAGCTCCCAGTCGCCTTCGGACTGCCCGTCGACGTAGTCCATGCGCTGCTTGAGCTGGCCGTTGGGGTAGTAGAACTGCCACGTGCCCGCGAGTTCACCCGAGGGGGAATAGCTGCCGGATCCGCGCAGCTTACCGTCGTCGTACCAGGCCGACCACTCCCCGACCGGGTGATGTTCGAGCCGGGTGACGCGCTCCTGTAGCTGGCCGTTCGCATGGAAATACTCCCATGTCCCAACTTCTGCGCCGTCGCGGAAGTCACCTCGGCGCTCCATAACCCCGGAGGGGTAGAAGAAGGTGGCGGGCCCTTCGTCGCGCCCCGCGCGGTAGGAGATGTGCGCGAGAATCACCGAATCAGGTGACAGAATGGTCAGCACCCCCTCGAGCAGGCCATCGACGAGGGTCGCGGTCCACTGCGGGTCAAATGCCGGCGTGTCTTCGGGCAAGCCACCGAGCAGGGTCTGGAAGCGCACGGGGCAGGGATCCACTTGACCGCCAAGGTCAACGCTGCCGACGCAGAGACCCGGGCGACCGCCAAACGAAATGCCGTCAGCATCGTCTGCGACGGGATCGGCGTCGGGCCCGACGTCTTGGGTTGCCTGGCCTGTGTTCGCTGAGAGAACTACCCCTGTGAAAGGTTGGCCGGCCTTCGGCTCAAGCAGCGGCCCTGCCCAAGGGCCATTCGCAGGCCCGGAAGATCTGGCTGTGAGCGTCTCAAAGCTTCGGGCAGGCGGGCTCGTACAGGCCATGGCGGTGGCGGCGGTGACCACGAGCACGACCCGGGCTGTCGTCTGCCACAACGGGCAACGCTCAAGACTGAGTCCCATCAAAACGAACGGTGCAGGCTCAGCTGGACCTGCCCTTTGTGGATCGTTGCCGTGCTCTGCAGCATGTATCCGGCCTGAATGCGATAGCCGGCACGCGGCATGAGGCCCAAGGCGCCATACAATCGGTTGCGATCAAAGCGCCTGACTGTCTGCCCTTGCCCGACGTCGGTTTCGCCGTTAATGAAAACTTCATCGTAGGCTGCCAGGTACCACGCGCCCGGAGCGACGCGTGGGGAGTTGAGGGGCAGGTCGATGAAGACGGCGTAGCGCAGGCGGGTGCGAACATCTTGTCCTTCGACCCAACGCTGCTCGGTGCGCAGCCGGTGGCGCACCGCGGCCCGGCCGCCAACCTGCTGCGGAAAGAGCGCCTCTTGGTACAAACGGAATTCGGAGCTTGTCGACGCATCAGATCCAAAGGTGCCACTTGTCACGTGCGCTGCTCCCAGGGTGAATGACGCCCCCGACGCCGAAGGGTGCAGCATGATGCCAGCTCGCACCAAGAGCTGCTCGAGGTCACCCAGAGTGTCCCAGTTGCGAAATTGCACGTCTCCCTGGACTCCGAGGGGGCTCTGACCCGCGCGCGCGCTCCAGAAGAGCATATACCAAGCGCCGAGCTGCCCCTCGTCGACCTGCGCCTGCACTGGGCGCACCCCGACGAGGGGCAGGAACAGAACCATCAGACCACAGAGAACCGCGCGGCGGCCGTACCAGTGGCCTCCGAACGGACTACGTGGGCTCAGCGACCCTGCCTCCGCTGCTTGCGCTCTGCGGCCGGCTTGCCGGGGCGGGCCGCCAGATCGACCTCAAAGGCCTCGCCGTTGACCAACATGGTCGGAAACTGAGAGCCGTCGAACGTCAAAACAGAGACCACGTTGCGCGACACATCGCCCTCAGGGCCATTCACAATGTCAATCTGAACGGTGCGCGTGATGGAGCCCGACAGCGGCCACGGCTGTGCGTCGCGGTCAACGGGCCGGACCACCCCTTCGATGCGGACGTCGCTCTGCATCGAATAGCTGCGGTCACCATTTTCGTCGTCGACACGAAGGCGTTGGCGGGCGTCTTGGCCGGAGCCGTTATGAATGCGCTCCGATTCGATGCCGAGGAGGCCTGAGACCTTCATCTCTCGCTCATGCGCCATTGAACCCGACATGGCACCGCGCGACATCTGACGCTCGTGCGACGACGACCACGAGAGGGAGGCGGTCAGAAGCGAGTCGTACGCCTCCATCACATTCCCGTCGGCATCGTAGAACGTGGCGTTCCGCCTAGGGCTCTTAGGCCCAGCCGGAGCCGCGGCTGCCGGACCGGCTCCGAGCGTCGAAGAAGCAAAGAGCACCCCAATGTCGGCGCGCATGAAGCCAAGGTCTGCAAGGGCGGCGTCGGCCGACGTCTGGGCCACCACGTCAAGCGATGGGTCGAGCGCTTCGGGCCCGACCGACGCGTCGGCACAGGCGGCGAAGAGCACCGTCATCGCCATAAGCACAGGCCGAGAGGATTTCGACAGGGGCATGGTGCAAACTCCGTAAGAAGAGAAATCTTGTCGCATCGTAAAGTTGGACGGCCCGCATGCCGAAACGTTAAACGTCGACCGCAGCACACCCGAATCAAAATCAGGATCGTTCCGGAACACCCGGCGCCGCAAGGGGTCTTTCGCGCTGCTGCGAGATGTATGATCCTCTCTCGAAAGATCCCGCCACTCTTTCTTTTTCAGGTGATGTCGCGATGAAGTTCTTCCAGACCTACCCGGGACACATCATGGCCGTCGGTTTCGTGACTGCCGGCATCATGTTCATGCTGCTGGTGAGCTTTGGCGAGAAGTCGTCGGGGCTGGCCGGGCGGGGCTTCGACGGCGGGAAGATCGACGGGTCAGGCTGGCAAGCTACGGAGTTTCCGGAGAACTGATTCGGCTGGTCGGCGTCTGGCGAAGCGTCTCGTCAGGTGACAAGTCGTCGATGACGGTCAGTCGCCCTGCGATGTAGCCGTCGACACCTGACGCGGAACGTACTCGCAGCCAATCACCGTTTGCGCCCCAGACGCGCAGGCGTTCCGTCGCCGCCACCTCAGCGACGATGTCAGCGCGGCTCGAAGCGTTTTGCCGCAGGCGGACGCCCTCATTCTTGGGGCGCACCCACCGACCCAGAGCGTTGGCATCGGCTGTCACCTCTGAGGGGCTTCGGTTAGGCGGCCGCAGGAACGGCATTGGGTCGATGGGGCCCTCGCCGCGGTAATACACCCCGTAGTGCAAATGTGGGGGCGTTGTGCGCGCGTTACCGGTGTTGCCGACGAATCCTAGGGTGTCGCCCGGCTCGACCCAGTCGCCGTTTGAGACCGCCTGGGAGTCAAGATGAGCGTAATAGAGGCTGCGATTGTAGCGAGCGTCACGGATCCAGACGACCTTGCCGCCGAGTTCGGTGATCTGAACGCGTCCCACTTCACCAGGCACGCTGGCCAGTACGGGCGTGCCCCGCGGCGCGAAGATGTCGACGCCGTGGTGTGATCGGCGCCCCCCGTCACGCTCAGCACCAAAGAAGCTGAGCACGGCCGTGATCGTGCGATCCTCAACGGGGAATGCAAGTGCGGGCTCGTCGTCGATGGTAAGGGTGAAGGTGCCGCCTCTGAGCAATTCGGGCTGCACTCTCACCACATAGGATCCGCCCCGATAAGGCTCATAGCTGACCCCGTTGCTGAGGGTGTCAGCGGTGAGCAACGGGCGGGGCAGCTCGCTGGGGTCTTCGGGGAGCCGCATCATGTCGAAGAAGACCTCGGTGCCTTCGTCGGTATCGACGTCGATCGTGACGTGGACACGCTTGCCCCGGGGCAGATCAAAGCGTACGCCCAGAGCCTCTGGCTGCTCGGGTGCGATAAATACCGTCTCTCTAAATGGAAGTGATATGTCTCTTGGAGACGAGAGCGCCTGACCTGCTTGCCGGGTCCAGTCTTGGGCAAGGGCGGTCTCGGCGAGTCCGGCCTCGTTGAGGGCCGCGAGATAGGCCTCGTGAGGCGTCTGCGGCACCCAGCGCTGAGCGAGTTGCTCAGTCTCCTCGCAGGCGGCGAGCGAGAGCAAGATCAGAGAGAGCCAGAGGCTGCGCCTGGTGGCCCGCTGCACCGAGTCGGTCGAGGAGCTTCGTTGTCGGTTCATCTCTTGGGAATAACGTGAGTAGGGCCTAACTTTCAAGGCTTGCACATGCGAAGCGCATCGCTTCGCATTCCCCATGGAGGACGCATGATTCGCATCGCCGAGGTCGAGGCCGGGTCACTGGCCGACGAGCTCGAACTTGAGATCGGTACACGCATCATTCGCATCAATGGCGAGCGTGTGCGCGACAACATCGATCTCACCTTCATGCTCTCCGAAAACGACTTGGAGCTCGAGGCCATTACGCCTTCGGGAGAGGCAATCATCTACGAGGTCTCGAAAGACCCGGGTGAGCCTGTTGGCATTGTTCCCGCGCCAGATACCATTCGTGAGTGCGGCAACAAGTGCGTTTTTTGCTTTATTGACGGGAACCCCAAAGATGTGCGGCCATCTCTCTGGCTTAGAGATGACGATTTCCGGCTTTCGTTTACCTATGGGTCATACGTCACGCTGACGAACCTGGGCCCCAAGGGCATTCAGCGCCTCGTCGATCAGCGTCTCTCGCCGCTCTACGTCAGCGTGCACGCGACTGAGCCCCAGGTGCGCATCGATTTGCTGAAGAATGATCGCGCGGGTCTGATCATGGACCAGCTGCGTTTTCTCGTGGGCGAAGGTCTCGAAGTGCATACGCAGGTGGTGCTCTGCCCAGAGTGGAACGATGGGAAGCATCTCGACCAGACGCTCGATGATCTCTGGGCGTTGGGCGAGGGCATTCGTAGCTGCAGTGTCGTACCGGTTGGGCTTACAAAGTACAATCTCGAGCGCCCGGTGCGCCTCTTGCGCCCCGACGAGGCAGCGCAGGCCATCGCTCAGATCGATCGTGCGCGTGACCGGGCCCTCTCGGAACGAGGGGAGGGTTGGGCCTACGCAGCTGACGAGATGTATGTGATCGCCGGTCAGCCGGTGCCTGAGCAGTCGTATTACGACGACGGGTCGCTGACTGAGAATGGCGTCGGCGCCGTGCGCCGGCTGCTTGATGACTTCGATGATGCGCTAATGGACGCACCGAAGCTGTCTGGCAGTCGAATCCGGATCGCGACCGGTGCGTCGATGGCACCCTTCTTCAGATTATGGGCCGACGCGGTGGCACAGGCGACTGAAGCGCAGGTTGAGGTGATTGAGGTCGTCAACGACTTCTACGGCAGCAGCGTGACCACGGCTGGACTGCTGGCCGGTACCGACCTGCGCGCATCGCTTGAGAGCGGCGCTAGTGACGGTGACGTCTGCCTCATTCCCGCAGAGGCGCTGAACGCCGATGACCTATTTATCGATTCGTATTCATTGAGTGAGCTGCGCGCAGCGCTGGCGCCTGCCCTTGTGGTGCCGGGCTACGACCTGATCGATGCCCTACATGACGCCGCCGAGGCTCTTTCGTCTGTGGGGATCGCATGAAGCTGCCAGTTGTTGCCGTGGTGGGTCGCCCCAATGTGGGCAAATCGACC
>CAYVPD010000068.1:0-7154 GCA_964453545.1 uncultured Gemmatimonadaceae bacterium | reverse complement strand
TATCGACCTCAAGAGCGAAGTCTTTCCCGGCCTCGTGCTCGACGTGACGGTCAACACCGACTTTGCGCAGGCCGAGGTCGACAACCAGCAGGTCAACCTCACACGCTTTAACCTGTTCTTTCCGGAGCGGCGCGACTTCTTTCTGGAAAACGCGGGCATCTTTGACTTCGGCGCGCGGGGTTTCGGGGGCCCACCGGCCTACCTGATGTTCTTCAGTCGCCGCATCGGCATCAGCTCCCAGGGTGAGGTGCCAATCGTTTCGGGTGCCCGCCTGACCGGGCGCACGGGCAATCAGACGGTGGGGCTGCTTTCGGTGCTGACCGATGCCCTTCCGGGCTCCCCAGCCGACCCCAGCGACCCGACTTCCGAGCCGACGGCGCCCATTGAGCGTGAGCTCTTCAATGTGGCGCGCGTGAAGCGCGACGTCGGGGCGTCAAACTACATCGGCGCGATGCTGACGGATCGCCGCGGTAACGGCAACAACAACACCGTCGGCGGCGTCGATGCCCGTTTCTTCATCTTGCCGACCCTGGTGGCTGAGGGCTTCGCCGCCCGCAGCTTCACCGAGGGCCCCGGCGGAGAGGGCGGTGCCTATCGCGCCAACCTCAACTACACGACCGACCTGTGGGGCATATTTGCCAACACGTTCCAGGTCGACGAAGAAATGAACGCCGCCTCAGGTTTCGTGAACCGTCGCAACGTGCGCGAGTCACGTATCAGCCTGCGCCGCTCGTTCCGCCCCGGCTTCTTCAACCTGCGCAAGGTTGATTTTCGCCTTTCGGGCGACCGCATCACGACGATAGATGGGCGCTTTCAAGATTCCCGCATCGGCCTGAGCTTCGGCCCCAACTTCAACACGGGCGACGACTTCAACCTCAACATCGACCGCGGACGCTCGCAGGTCGACGACGCCTTTGTGCTCGCCGACACTCTGCCCGTGCCGGCCGGCGAATACTCGACCAACGAATGGTCGATTCGCATGGGCGCCACCGATGCCCGTGCGCTGTCCGGCCGCCTCAACATCTCGGGTGGCGATTTCTTCGGGGGCCGCGTTCAACGCTGGGGTGGCGAGCTTTCGTTCATTCCCACGCCCGCCATTGCGCTAAACCCGGGCTTCGAGCGCAACAAGGTTACGCTGCCCAACGGCTCGTTTACGGCCGAGATCACCTCGCTGCGGCTCACCTGGGCGCTCTCGCCGCTCATGACGACCAATGCGTTTGTGCAGTACAACGGCCTCACCGATCGCATCATCACCAATGTGCGCTTCAACTTCATTCACCGCCCCGGCAGCGACCTCTTCGTCGTGTTCTCCGAAAACCGCGGCCGTGCCGACGAGATCTGGCGCACCGACGACCGCGGGCTCGTGGTCAAGCTCACGTACCTGATGCGGTTTTAGGTGCGGGCTATGTTTGATGCATGATCGCCCGTTTGCTACGCCCCGTTTTTCTGCGGATGCCTGAGCTGCCCCGCAGCGCGGCCCTCATCACGGCACTAAACGTGGCCCCAGGCACGGCCCTGAGCGCGGCCCTCAGCCTCACCCTCGCAGCCTGCTCGCCCGGCGCCCCCGACCCTGCCGATTTGCCGCAGCGGGCCGCCACGGCGCCGGCCCCGCTGCCCGCCACCGAATGGGTCCAGCTAATCGAGACCCTCTCCGAGCCGGGCGGCTTTTTTGACACCGACAACCTGATCTCCAACGAGGCCTCGTACCTCGATGTCATGCCGGCGCTGCGCGAGCTCCATGTGCATGGTGGCGCCTACATCGGGGTCGGCCCGGATCAGAACTTCAGCTACATCGCGCTGCAGCGGCCTGAGCTCGCGTTCATTGTCGATGTACGCCGCGACAACCTGCTGCAGCACCTGCTCTTCAAGGCGCTCTTTACCCTGGCCGACACTCGGGCCGACTACCTCGCCCGGCTCAACGGGGTGCGAGCGCCGGGGGTTGCCAGCGAAGCCCCAGGCGCCACCAGCGGAAACGTAGGCGCCGCCGGCGAGACCATCGACGCGCTGCTCTCCCACATTCAGACCGCCCCCGGCGGCCCGGGCTCGCCTGAGGCGGCCGCCGCGATGGCCGCGGTCGACTCGGTGGTCGCCACCTTTGGCCTCGCCCTGAGCGCCGACGATCGCGCGACGATCCGCCGCTTTCACGAGACCTTTATCGAGGCGGGCCCGGGCCTGCAGTTCAACAGCTACGGACGCACTCCACGCCCTTGGTACCCGACCTACGCCCAGCTGCTGGCCGCCCGCGACCCCGAAGGAGCGCAGGCCAGCTACCTCGCCGATGAGGCTGACTACGCCTGGGTGCGCGACCTGCAGCGGGCGAACCGCGTGATTCCGATCGTGGGCGACCTGGCGGGGGAGCATGCCCTGCGCGCGCTGGGTGACGAATTGCGCCGCCGCACCCTCACAACGCGACTGATTTACGCCTCAAACGTCGAGTTTTATCTCGTGCGCGCCGGAACCTTTGACGCGTTTGCGGCCAACGTCGCCACGCTGCCCGTTGATGCCCACAGCGTGCTCGTGCGCTCGGTCTTTCCCACTGGGCTCTTTCGCCCGGCGCCCCAGAGCCGACCCGAAGACTACAGCACGCAGACCCTCGTGCGCCTCACCGATTTCGTGCGTCGCGCCCAAGGCGAAGGGTGGAGCAACTACCGCGACCTCGTGACGATCGATGCGGTAACGCTGGAATCCAACGCCCCTGCAAGCGCGCAGCCCTCGGCAGCTTCCGGCGCAGCTGACGCGCCGTTGTCCCGATAGGCCGGCTTTGATAGACTCTGCTGATCACAGCCCCCGTCGATCGAACGTCTCAACACCCACTTGTGATGTCTGAAACTCAACGTTCGAACGCCGGCGCTCCGTCGGCACTCGGGTCGCTGCGCGAGCTCATCAGCTGGCTCTCTCCGCGTCGCCGCCGCCAGCTTGTCATTCTGCTGGGCGGATCGCTCGTGGGCGCTATCGCTGAGTTCGCGATCTTCGGTGCCCTCGTGCCCTTCATGACGGTGCTGGCCGATCCGGCCGGGGCTGGGGCAGGGGCGGGCCCAGGAGCAGGAGCAGGGGCTGAGGATGGCACCTTGACCCAGTCATTGGCCCCCGTGCTGGACGCGCTCGCCCGCTTTACCGGCTCGGATTCACCGATCGTGCCGCTCGGCGCGGCCCTGGTCGCGCTCGTGCTCGTGGCCACGGTCGTGCGCCTCGTGCTCATCTGGGCCACGACCAGGTTTGCCCATGCGCTGGGCCATGAGCTCTCGGTGCGGCTCTACCGCACCACGCTGCACCGCCCCTACACCTTTCACGTCTCGAAGAATACGAGTGACATTATCGCGGGGGTGGAGAAGGCAAACCAGATCGTCATCAGCATGTTGCTGCCCGTGCTCGATGTCGTGGTCGCGGTACTACTCGCCATCGGCATCATCGGGGCCCTGCTCTGGGTCGACTGGCAGGTCGCCACGTTGGCCGCGCTGTTTTTCGGTGGGCTCTACGTTTCGATCAGCCGTATTTCGCGCAGCCGACTGCTCCAAAACTCGCGGCAGATTTCTGCCTCGGTCACGCAGCGCGTGCGCTCGTTGCAAGAGGGGCTCGGGGGCATTCGCGACACGATTTTGGATGGCAGCCAGCCCATTCATGCCAGTCGCTTCAGTGGCCATGATGTCAGCTATCGAGCACCCCTCGTGCGCAATCAGCTCTGGGCTCAGGTACCTCGCTACCTCCTCGAGGGGCTGGGCATTGGCGTGATCATCGGCCTCACCCTCTTCATCTCGAGCCGCTCGGGCAGTGTTAGCGCAGCCCTGCCCGTGCTCGGTGCCGTCGCGCTCGGCGCCCAGCGGCTGCTCCCGCTGTTCCAGCGCATTTATGCTGGTTGGACAAACGTCATGGGCAGCCGCGGCTACGTCGAAGACGTGCTCGAGCTGCTCGAAGACGAAGACACCCTCACCCGCATTAGACATGCCGACGCCGCACGCGTGTCGTTCAAGCACGAGCTGCGGCTCGAGGGGCTCGGCTTTCGCTACGGGGCCGAAGCACCTTGGGTGTTTCGTGGCTTTGACCTGACGATTCCCAAGGGCTCACGCGTGGGCTTTGCCGGTCAGACCGGGTGCGGCAAGAGTACGCTACTCGACGTGGTGATGGGGCTGTTGCTCCCGGTGGAGGGCCACGTGAGCGTCGATGGCACGCCTATCACGGCCGACAATGTGCAGGCCTGGCGGGCCCACATTGCCCACGTGCCACAGGCGATCTTTCTGGCCGACAGCACGATTGGCGAAAACATCGCCTTTGGCATTCCGCCCCATGAGATCGATCCTGCGCGCGTGAAAGAAGCCGCCGAGCGCGCCCGCATTCACGACTTCATCGCCGGGCTGCCCAACGGCTACGACACCATGGTCGGGGAGCGCGGCGTGCGGCTCTCCGGCGGGCAGCGTCAGCGCGTGGGCATTGCCCGAGCGCTCTACCGTAAGGCGGACGTGCTCGTGCTCGACGAAGCCACGAGCGCCCTCGACAACGAGACCGAAGCCTCGGTTATGGAGGGCATCGACGACATTGGCCCCGACGTCACGGTGCTCATCGTCGCGCATCGCCTCTCGACGCTCGACAACTGCGATCAGGTCATTCGCATGGATCAGCGGGGTGTAGCCGCAGCTCAGGTTGCCTCTTCGGCCTCGTAGCGCTCCATCGCTTCGCGAATGATGCGGTGGGCGACGTCAACGTCTTTCCACCCCTGCACTGACGTAAACTTGCCCTCAAGGTCTTTGTAGACCGCAAAGAAGTGCTCGACTTCTTTGAGCAGGTGCGGCGGTACGTGGGTCAGCACGCGGTATTCATGATGGCGCGGGTCTTCGACCGGGACGGCGAGAATCTTTTCGTCGACGCCCTTGTCGTCTTCCATCAAGAAGACCCCGACCGGTCGCACCTCCATCAGGCATCCGGGGAACGTGGGCTCGGTCACTACGACGAGCACGTCGAGTGGATCCCCGTCGCCGGCCAGCGTGCGCGGTATGAAGCCATAGTCGCCCGGATAGTGCATCGCCGAATACAGCAGCCGGTCAAACTTCAGCAGCCCTGAGGCCTTGTCGAGTTCGTATTTGTTGCGCGAGCCGCGCGGAATCTCGACAAACGTGTGAATCACATGCGGCGCATCGGGGCCCGCCTGCAGGTCATGAAGCGGATGCATCATGGTGTAGTTCTCTCAAGCATTGGTTTTCTCAGGCAAAAGGGATCTCCATCTCACAGCGGGACACCACAACCGCAGCGCCCCCCACACGGACGGCGGTGATCCCTCCGCCGTTGACATCAACTTCCAACTGCAACTGCGACGGCCGCCCCATCTCAACGCCCTGCGCCACATTCCAGCGCAAGGTTTCTGAGGATGTCAGATCAGACGCCAGCTCGCGAACCGTGCGACTTGCCAAATACCCCGCAAGGGCCGCATTGGCACTCCCCGTCGCCGGATCTTCGGGCACACCTGCGTCAGGGCAGAAGGTACGTACGCGCAAATCTGGCTCTCCCTCACCCGGTGCGACCACGCACACCATGCGCGACCAGCTGCCCTCAGGCAGCGCCGCAGCCCAGGCCGCGCTGTCGATCTTTGCTTGCTCAAGCGTAACTCGGTCGCGGACCGGTACGATCAAGAACGGCAGCCCGACGGAAGCAAAGGCCGGCTCCAAGTCCATGGTCAGATGCGGCGTCTCGAGCCCCTCGCAGCCGATCTCGTCGGGGTGCAGCGAGAGCATACGCGCGATCGCCTCACGCTCCAGCCCCATCATTGCCGGGTCCATCTCGGTCGGGGCTTCGGCGGCGGTCAGCGTCGCACGCACGGGTCGCCCATCGCCATCAAGCTCGACCCACACCGGCACCGGCCCGACCTTTTCGTCGAGCGTCAGGGTGAGGGAAGGCTCAGGACCCTGCACTCGCCCCAACGCCACCAGCAAGAACGCCGTGCCCACGGTCGGGTGGCCCGCGAACGGCACCTCGTAGCCCGGCGTGAAGATGCGCACGGTGAAGCGCGGTCCGCCGTGTGAGGTGGCCTCCGGCCTCCCTTCAGGCCCTCCCGTCACGAACACCGTCTCCGACAGGTTAAGCTCGCGCGCGATCTGCTGCATTGCCGCATCCGACAGCCACGAACCGTCACCTGCCGGCGCCTCGCGCGTCGGAACATCGACAAACACCGCGAGTGGGTTGCCCCCAAACACGCGGTCGGTGAAGACGTCGAGAGTGTGATAGACGAGACGCATCGCTCCGATGACCCCACGTGTGCCCGAAGGTGCCGAATTATGGTATATTCCTGCACGATTGCCGCACTCACCCCGGAGTCCGACCCATGCCGTTTTTTCACCGCAAGCGCCCTTGGGATGACAATCCCTCCAGCGATATCACCTCAGAGTCTGCCTATCTGAATCGGCGGCAGTTCATGGGTGCAGCAGGGGCGTTGGCTGCAGGTGCGGCGCTCCCGAGCCCGATCTTGGCATCAGCCCAAGACCCGAAGGTCGGCCCGGTGACCTACGGCGATGATCTGCGTGGCGAGCTGAATTCGTACGAAGAGATCACGACCTACAACAACTTCTACGAGTTCGGCTACGACAAGACCGACCCCTACCGTAATTCGGGCGATTTCGAGCCCGAGCCGTGGACCGTTCGCATCGAGGGTGAGGCCAAGAACACCGGCACCTTCAGCCTTGATGATTTTGTCGATCGCAGCTGGGTCGAAGAGCGCATCTATCGCATGCGCTGCGTCGAAGCCTGGTCGATGGTGATTCCGTGGCAGGGCATTCCGCTGCGCAACGTGATCGCTCGTGCCGAGCCGACGTCGCGCGCCAAGTACCTCGCCTTCGAGACGGTCTTTCGCCCGGAGCAGATGCCGGGACAGCGCCGAGCGATTCTCGACTGGCCCTATCGCGAGGGATTGCGCATCGACGAGGCCGCCAATGAGCTCGCCTTCTTGGCCACCGGTCTCTACGGCCGTGACCTGCTGGCGCAAAACGGGGCACCGCTTCGTCTTGTGGTGCCGTGGAAGTACGGCTTCAAGGGCATCAAGTCGATCGTGGCGATTCGCTTTGTTGAAGACGAGCCCTATACCACGTGGCGCGCCATGACCCCGAGCGAATACGGGTTTTACGGCAACGTGAACCCTGAGGTCGATCACCCGCGCTGGAGTCAGGCCCGCGAGC
>CAYVPD010000067.1:0-7292 GCA_964453545.1 uncultured Gemmatimonadaceae bacterium | reverse complement strand
GCCGAGTCACCCTCGACGAGGTAGATCTCGCACATCGAGGGTTCATTGAGCGAACAGTCGGCGAGCTTTCCAGGCAAGACGCCGCCTTCGAGCGCACTCTTCTTGCGGGCCAAGTCACGTGCCTTGCGGGCAGCCTCTCGGGCCCGAGCCGCCTGCAGCGACTTCTCGATGATGGCCTTGGCGGCCTTGGGGTTCTCATCGAGAAAGATCGCCAGACGCTCGTTGACGGCTGCCTCGACGGCGCCGCGCACTTCGCTGTTGCCCAGCTTGGTCTTGGTCTGCCCCTCGAACTGCGGCTCCATGACCTTCACGCTCAGCACGCAGGTCAAGCCTTCACGCACGTCGTCACCCGAGAGCGACTCGTCTTTCTTGAAGATGTTGTTCTTGCGCGCGTAGTCGTTGATCGTGCGCGTGAGCGCGGCCTTGAAGCCCGTGAGGTGCGTACCCCCCTCATGGGTGTTGATGTTGTTGACGAAGGTGTGCGTGTTTTCGCTGAACCCTTCGTCGTACTGCAACGCAAGCTCGATCTCGGCTTCGGGCTTTTCAGCCTCGAAGTAGACAATCGTTTCGTGCATGGGCTTGCGGCTGCCGCGCAGGTATTCGACGTACTCTGCGAGACCGCCCTCGTAACGATACTCGTCGCGCACCGTCTCGCCACCGCGCTCGTCGACGAGCACGATCTTGATGCCCTTGTTCAAAAAGGCCAGCTCCCGCAGGCGATGCGAGAGAATGTCGAAGCTGTAGATCGTCTCGGTGAAGATTTCGGGGTCGGGCTGGAACGACACCGTCGTGCCCGTGCCCTTGGCAGAACCCTGATCTTCGAGCTCTTTCGTCTTGATGCCGCGCTCGAACCGCTGATGGTACTGCCGGCCCTCGCGGCGTACCGTAACCTCGAGCCACGTCGAGAGCGCGTTCACCACGCTGACGCCGACGCCGTGCAGACCACCCGACACCTTGTAGGTGTCTTTGTCGAACTTTCCGCCCGCGTGCAGCGTCGTCATGGCCAGCTCGACGCCCGGCACCTTTTCGGTCGGATGAATATCGACGGGAATTCCGCGACCGTCGTCTTGAACCGTGATGGCTTCGCCCTCGTGAATCGTGACCACGACTTCGGAGCAATAGCCCGCCATGGCCTCGTCGATCGAGTTGTCGACGACCTCATAGACGAGATGGTGCAGTCCGCGTGAAGACGTCGAGCCGATGTACATGCCCGGACGCTTGCGCACGGCCTCCAGACCCTTGAGTACCTGGATCTGACCCGCGGTATAGTCACTGCCCTTGTTCTTGGGATCCGCCATGGACCGGTTCCTCTCCGGTGTGGGTTCAGCCCGGCCTTTGGGTGCTCGGCGCGAGCACAAAGACCAGCTTCTCAATGGGGACGTCGCCCCGATCTCGATTCAAGCGCTGAAGAATCTCGCCCTTCAGCAGATTCAATTCCATCATCCACGCACTCGAACGCACCTCGACGATGAGCTTGCCGGAGTCAACCGACCGGGCCCACGTCACCTGCGCGATCTCGGGGCCGACGCACTCGGCCCATTCCTGCACGGCCGAGGCACGCGCGAGTTCTTCACCGACACCCGACCGGTCCAAGAACTCTCCCAGCAGGTCGCCTACACGGCTAGGCTGCGAGGTACTGCGCCCGACCGAGTCCGTCATCATGCCTCGATGCGCCCGTTTCGGATGCCCCATCGCGGCAAGACATCTCGCCGCAGGCGCACGTCACTTTCTTTGGGGGCCGTGAGAATGACCTGGCCTGCCTCTTCGCGCTCGATGAGATCAAGAATGCGCTCACTGCGATCGGCATCGAGCTCGGCAAACACGTCGTCCATCAGCACCAGCGGCTCCAGACCGCGGGCGTCGCGAATGGTGGCCGCCTCGATGAGACGCAGGCCCAGCGCGGCTGTGCGGCGCTGTCCTCCCGACCCGAAGTCCCGCACTTCAAGGTCGCGCTCACCATCAAGCGTAATGCGTAACTCGTCACGATGCGGACCCACGACCGTCGTGCCCATGCGTGCCTCACGTTCACGAGCGGCGGCCAAAGCTGCGCGAAATCCATCGGCCCAGACCTCGGGAGGCTGAACGCTCTCGCTCGGCGGCACCTCGACCGAAGGCCGATAGGTGAGCGAGGCCTGCTGCCCTCCCGAAATCTCGCTGTAATAGGTAGCAAAAGCGGTAGATCGCTCGTCGACCCAGCGAGCTCGCTCGTAAGAAACGCGCGCGCCCGCCCGCACCAGCGGCTCATTCCAGACCTGCACCAGAGCTGCGGCGGCGCCCTCTTTCAACACGGCATTTCGCTGTGCCAGCACTTGCCGGTATTCCTGCAGCGACCGCAGATAGCCGGAGATGTTGAGTGAGAGCACGATATCGAGAAACCGGCGTCGTTCAGCAGGCCCCTCGTTGATCATCGCAACGTCAGAGGGCGAGAAGATGACGGCACCAAGTCGCCCGAGCCCGTCAGACATCCGGGGGGGCTCGACGCCATCAACTGTCACTTTCTTGACCCGGCCACGGCGCTGAAACGCCGCAGAAAGACGCGAAAGAGGGCGCCCACCGAGCGGGTCTTCGAGCCGGCCCTCCACTCGAAAGACGTCATGTCCAAATCCGACAAGCTGCTCATCGCGCGCCCCTCGAAACGATCGAAACGTCTCGAGATAGTAGATCGACTCGAGAAAATTCGACTTGCCCTGCGCGTTGGCCCCGACGAGTGCGAGGCCCTCGGAGGGGATCTCGAGATCCTGGATTTCAAGGTTGCGAAAGTGGCGCAACGACAGGTGCCTCAAGCGCACGGGCCTCGATCGGTCTTGCGTCGAACGCAGTGACCCAGGCCACAGGGGGAGGGGGCGTGGAGACGGGCGAGAATCATCTTTGAATTTACCACTTTCTGGCGCCTGCGGCCACCCCGAAAAACAGAATGTGAAGGGGTGAGAAGGCCAGATAGCACAAGGCCTTCACGCCACTCAGCGGCCTTTGAAATCAGGGGATCGCTTCTCAAGAAAGGCCCCCATGCCCTCGCGCATGTCTTCGGTGCCTGCGGCCACCCCGAAGAGCGAGGCCTCATGACGCAGCGCTTCAGCACTGGCAACATCGGTGGCATGGTAGACCGACTCCAGAGCCAACCGCACGGCCACAGGCCCCTTGGCTGTGATTTCTCGGAGCCATTTGGTCGCCTCGGAAAGCAGATCTGCCCTCTCCACGACGCGTGTGACCAGCCCGTAGGCGAGCGCACGCTCGGCGTCGATGGGTGCCCCGGTCAGCGTCATTTCGACCGCCCGCCCAAGCCCGATGACGCGAGACAGGCGTACGGTGCCGCCATAGCCGGGAATGATGCCCAATCCGACTTCAGGCAGTCCGAACCGCGCATTGGTTGACGCCATACGCAGGTGGCAGGCCAGTGCCAACTCACAGCCACCCCCCAACGCGAAGCCGCCCACCGCGGCCACGACAGGCTTGGGCATCTGCTCGATGTACTCGAGCACTTGCTGGCCGGTGCGACTGACCTGAACGGCTGTGAGCGGGTTCATCTCGACCAACTCGCCAATATCAGCCCCGGCCACGAAAGACCGCTCACCCGCACCGGTCAGAATCACGCCACGAACCGTGTCGTCAGTGGCCAGATCTGCAAACGCCTCGCCAAGTTCAGCTACAACCGCCGCGTTCAGGGCGTTGAGCTTTTCGGGACGATCGATCGTGACGATGGCAAGCTCTTCATCCCGATCAATTCGCAGGTGCTGAAAGTCAGACATGGAGGGGCTCCTGATGATTGAGAGTTTCGCGCAGCGAAACGTAGAAACGAGGCTTGTCAGCAGGCAATGGAATTGCTGGCCGGTAATGGAATTGTCTCGCCCCGATGTGTAGTTTAACGGTTCAAGATCCAAGGTTTTGTCTCGTCTTCATCGTCCAGGAGTTCTTCGCCCATGAGTCGCTCACTCAACAAGGTCATGATCATCGGCAATGTCGGTGGAGATCCTGAAGTCCGCGCCACGTCGGGTGGAGCCCGCGTCGCCAAGATCTCGCTGGCCACGAACCGCCAGTGGCAGGGCCGTGACGGGCAGACGCAGGAGAAGACCGAGTGGCATCGGCTGACCTTTTTCGGGCGTCTCGTCGACATCGTGGAGCAGTACGTGAACAAAGGCGACCGGCTCTATGTCGAGGGGCGCCTTGAGTACTCCCAGACCACCGACGAACAGGGCAACACCCGCTATTGGACCGATATCGTGGTCAACGAGATGGTGATGCTTGGCTCGTCGGGCGGCGCAGGCGAGTCCGGCGGCAACTACACCGCAGCGTCGGGTGGCTTTGCAGGCTCGGAAGGCGGACCTTCTGCCCCCCCGGCCAGTCTCGCCGAGCCCGACGACGACCTTCCTTTCTGACGAAATCGAACCGACTGCTCAGTCGGCTGACAGCTGGGCGTCCATTTCCCAAAGGCCCATCAAGTACGCTTCGTACCGCTCAGGATGGGCCACGTAGTCTGCCCTCCAGACGTCGAAAGGCGGGAGGGCGAGCCGTTTGGCGATCCAACGGGTGGCGACCTGAACGGCCTCTGAATACGAGGGCGAAGACGTAGCACCGGCTTCACGATTGGCGCGCTCCGCCAAATCGAAGATCTCATCAGGGGACAGATAGAGAAGCAGGTCGGCGACCTGCGCGGAGCAATAGTCGAAGTACTTCAGTCGAAGCGACGCTTCGTCATCGACTAGTACTCCCCCGTGGGCCGGCGTGAGGCCTGATGCATCGTTGCGACCGGCGGAATCCGTCGGCACAAACCACCCCCGAAGACGAAGAGGATCGCGACACCGACGGCTGATCCCTTCTCGCCGGCCTCGCCTCTCTCAAGTTGACACGCGGGAATCCGCGCGCGCAAGGCTCAGCCGTGAACCGTCGAGGGAGACTTGGGCGTGCGCTCCGACGCGGCGCTGTCCCGGACTGACTCTCTCAAATGGCGGTACACCGAGCGACGCGTAAGCCCGTACAAGACGACCCTGCTAAGAAACTCCGGGTCGCTCTGCTGAACTTCTTCGGCCTGCGCTGCAATGTCGCGAGGCAACCGGACGCTCAGCTGCACGGAACGCGTCTCCCACATACGCCATCTCCAGGAGGAAGGAGGGAAAAGAAACTTCTCGAAAATCGGGGCGCCGACCTCTGCTGCACCACTCTGCAGACGTCTGCCCGAGCTTGAACGGGACTGCGCTCAAGCGAACGGTCGAAGGTTAGCCCGGTCGGCAGGTCGATGCAACCGTGTGCATGTACGAGCGAAAAAACCGAAGAAAACACGTAAGTCGCTGCCCACAAACGACTTATGCGCTGCCCAGACCAAGGCTCTTACAGCATCTCTTCAGTGTTTTTTGCTCGCCCAACGCCTGAACTCTCAGAGCCCGAAACGTCTTGTGTAGTGGTCAATTAGGGCGACTCACTCAACACGCTTCCGAGCGCTTCGAAGAAAAAACTTTTTCAAAAAAATTGATTTCCTGCGGCGAGCTGCCAATGAGCTGCGGTGGCGAGACTCACCCGACCCGACGCGACCTGAGGCGACCCCCGGGAAGTGCCGACCGTCAGTCCAGGGCCGACCGCAAAAATCCGCTAAGCGCCCGATCGTCAAATGAGCGCCACCGCTCGCGCACAAGCGCTGCCTGCACATCTCGAAAGATTTCGCCAGTCGTCGCCAAAGGCTCCCCCTCTCCCCGTCGGAACTGCACGCGACCGCACCACGATGGCGGATCTTCTCGAACCACCAATTCAGCGGTCCACGCTTCTCCATCGTGAAGAAAACTGCGCACCGCAATGGTCACGGGTGCGCCTTCGGGCCCGGCCGGCCCGGCAGGGGCCATGCGATCGTGCTCAACATACGCTTCGCGATTCTGCCGAAAGTCTTCGAGCCACACACTGAACGGCGGCAACGGCAGCAGGTCAGCACACATCGTGGCCAACTCCTCCATCTCGAGCGATGGGTCGCCCGACCGCTCGCCCAACGCTCGGCAACGGAGAAGTGCGCGCATGCCCTCTTTGGAGAGCAGGGCGAGCAGGTCTCGACCCTGCTGAAGCCGGTAGCGATGGTAGCGCTCCTGCAAAGCGGCCGTGGTCGGGGCCGACCCGATCGGACCCGAGGCCTCGGGGACCGACCCGGTCAGGCTGTTGGCCCGAAGCGACGAGGGGGCCGGAATTGTTGACCTTCGGCCCTCAGCCGTTGTATTTTCGAAATCTGTCTCTTTACGAACCAACTGTTGAACCACCCTTTGGGGAGCGTGATCTCTTGGAAGTCGTCATCCAGGACAACGAAAGTCTCGACCGGGCACTGCGCCGTTTCAAGCGCAAAGTCCAGCGTTCCGGCCTCTACTCCGAGCTGCGCAAGCGTCGCTTCTATGAGAAGCCGAGTGCGCAGCGCAAGCGTAAGCGCGAGGCTGCAATCCGTCGAGAGCGTCGTCGCCAGCGCCGTACTGTTCGCCGCTGACGCACCCGTCGGGGTGTTCGAAGGTGCAGGGCCCTCTTCCCCAGCGGAAGGGGGCCTTGTTTTTTCCCTGAATCCAGCCCCGCTTCACGACGCATGTCATGCTCAGGAGTCCAGCAGTCGCCGGGCTCCATGAAAATGGTCTTCGACGCGGCGCAACCACGATTTCGGCGGGGGCTCCAGCGGGCGCCCGGCCTCAAGCGCGTCGAGAATGCCCTCGACCTCTGAGGTCACATCGTCAAGCTTGCGCCGGTGACCCCGGGCGGCCATTCGAAATGCAGTGACGATGACTCCGGTGCCCACCGCCAACCCGGCTGCAAGCGCCACCTCAAGGCTCGCCCCTGCCGTGGTGGCCAGCATGAGGCCACTCCCGACACCGGCACTGGCCCCTACCGAGCCACCACCACCAATGGCACCGGCGATGTAGTCGCCACGGATTCCCGGATCAACGAGAAACGTGACCACGGTTCTTCCATCGTCCAGCGGGTCGAGGGTAATCTCGACCGAACGGGCAGAGGCCACGAAGTAGCGCCGCGAGGTACCACTCGCGGCACGCGCAAACTGACTGATCCAATCCACGGCCGGGCGAAACTGCAGGTGTTTCGCAGAGCGTCGCACGCGCTGAAGCAGACGCCCCCCGACGAGAAACTGATCGAGGGTATCGGCCAGTTCGTCGCCTGAAGTAGCAATCACTCGGCTCGCGATCACTGTCGAAGGTCCGATCAGTCGATCAGCCAACAGGCCTTCGCTGGCGGTGCTCGTTCCGACCTCAGCGAGCGCACGGCGCACGTGCTGTTCGGCCAGCCCAACCTCTCCCGCAATGCGAAACACCTCGGATTCCGAGAGA
>CAYVPD010000066.1:0-7304 GCA_964453545.1 uncultured Gemmatimonadaceae bacterium | reverse complement strand
CGGTACATCTGCTGTATCGTCGTCATGCGGTCGGCCATCCGCTTGATGGGTTTGGGTTGCTGATCCCGAGCCGCGAGCAACGCCCGGTCCTGGGCATACTCTGGATCAGCTCGCTCTTTGAGGGGCGCGTGCCTGATGGCACAGCGCTCACGACCTCGTTCATCGGAGGCGCACGTGCTCCGGAGCGTGTGCGATGCTCCGACGATGAACTGATCGAGACGGCTCATGTGCAGCATCGCGAGTTGCTGCAGACGTCAGAGGCGCCGATCGCCGCCCAAGTGCAGCGTTGGCACCATGCCATTCCCCGAGTGGAATTCGGGCATGTCGATCGGCTTGCGACGTTGGCCCGCATGGAAGAGCTGCATCGCGGTCTGCACTTTGCGGGCAGCTACGGCGAGGGTGGCGCGGCGCTGCCAGTGTGCTGGAAGCGGGGTCGCGAGGTCGCCCGCAACATCATCGAGTCGACCTCGGCCAACTCGGCACGCGATCAGAGCTTGATCGTCTGAGGCAGCGCGCGCCGCTCAGGCGGCTGCGGTGGCGGCCTTCGCCTTGCGGTCTTCGGCGTCTTCGGGCCAGACCGCTTGCTGGGTCTCGCCCGAGGCTTCGAGTCCCTTTTGAAGAATGACCGGGCCCACGAGCTCGTGCACGGCCACCATGGCCACGATCAGCAGCTTCATTTCTTCGCCCCATGCCGGGAACGCCTCAGCGGCAATCGTCACCATGCCCAGCGTGACACCGGCCTGCGAGATGAACCCTGTCCAGGCATATTTCTGAACGGTGTCAGGGGCGCGGCCGACACGAGCGCCAAGCCGGGTGCCGAACCAAAAGGCAGCCGCGCGCACGGCGACGAGAATCAAGACCAGATACCACACCTCGGTGAGCGCATCGAGGTGGATTCCGGCGCCCGCCAGCGCGAAGAAGAGGGCGTAAAACGGTACGGAGTTCGCCTCGACGGCATGAATGAACGGCTCGGCTTCGACGTGCGAGACGTTCTCGACAAAAAAGCCGGCGGCCAGCGCCATCAGCAGCACTTCGGTGTGGAGCATCTCTGACACGCCCGCGAGTGCGACAGCCATGCCCAGAACAAAGAGAATGGGTTGGCCGGAGAAGCGCCGCATCCACTGGGTAACGAGCCATCCTACGAGCAGTCCCAGACCGATGGAGCCGCCGATTTCCCACGATAGCTTTGGCACCAGCCCCGACCCGTCGTCCCCGCCCTGGAGTGCGGCCTGTGCGACGGCCAGCATGACGGCAAAAAGCAGGATCACGACGACATCTTTCAGCACGGTGACGCCCAGAATCGTGCTAGACACGGGGCCCTTGGAGCGTGTGTCGTTGATGACAGCCACGGCGACCGAAGGCGAATTGGCAATGGCGATGGAGCCAAATACAGCCGCAATGACGAGCACGTCGAGAGACGAGCGCCCCTGCGTGATCGGGAAAAATGAGCTGAACGCAAAGATCAGCCCCGCAATCGCAATGAAGCCGACGAGGCTTCCGAATACGAGAATGCCGGCGATGGCGCGGCCCTGGGCACGGACCTCGGGCAGGCGCAGTTCGGCGCCGGCGCTGAACGCGATCAACGCGATGGCGACATCGTCAACGAAGCTCAGCTGAGCCACATCAGCATCAGACACGATGTGCAGAGCTGAGGGCCCGACGATCAGTCCGCCAATGATGTAGCCCGTGACTCGGGGAAGTCCGAGGTCTGACGCCACTGCGCCGGCAAGGTGAGCGGCAAGCAAGACGACGCCGAGTGCCAGCGGGCTCGCGACCTCGAGCTGTTCGAGCGACGTGACGAGACCGACGGCGTCGGCAAGCGCCCGTACGCCAACGACAAGCAACAGCAGCGTTGCCAAGATGAAAAACCGCTTCAGGGCCACGGGCGGAGCTCCGCTCGAGAGACAAGGCGCATTTAGGTCTTATGCAGGGTCTGTCGGCCGGTTCCTTGACGGGGCGGCAGTGCTTCCCCCAATTCCTCACCCAACAGCCCCTGCTCGATCCAGGCCAACAGGCCGGGTCGGCGCCGGGAGTGCCAGCAACCTGATGTACGTAAATCTGGTCATGGCCCGCCACAATGGCGAGGCGTGAACCACGTAGCGGACTGCCTACCCGAGGAGCCGACGTGTCAGATCCCATCGATCGCGAAGTCCAGCAGCACGGCGAAAATTCCATTCAGCGTGAGCTGTTCGGTACCCGTGTCGGGTTCATCTTGGCGGCGGTCGGGAGTGCGGTAGGCCTCGGCAACATGTGGCGGTTTCCCTATCGCGTATCAGAGGGTGGTGGGGCCGCCTTTGTCGTGTTGTACGTCGTGTTGACGCTCGTGCTTGGCATTCCCCTTATGCTTTCAGAGTTTGCCGTTGGCCGACGCACGCGCCTTTCTCCGGTCGGTGCATTCAAGCGAGAAGGCGGCGGCGCCTGGCCCCTCGTCGGGTTCCTCGGCGTGCTGACCGGGTTTCTGATTCTCTCGTACTACTCGGTCATCGCCGGCTGGGTGGTGCGATACGGCATCGAGGGCATGCTGTTCGGCTTTGCGGCCGATCCTGGTGCGCGCTTCGAGCAGGTTACGTCGGGTTTTGCGCCGATTCTTTACCACATTGCCTTTATGTCGCTCACAGTTGTCATCGTGATGGGCGGTGTGCAGAAGGGCATTGAAAAAGCCTCGTTGCTGCTCATGCCTGCGCTCTTTTCGATTGTGCTCGGGCTGGCTGTCTGGGCCTTCACCCTCGATGGGTCGGGCGCCGGATACGGCTACTACCTGACCCCCTCGTTTGCCGAACTTCTGAATCCGACGACGCTCGCCGAGGCCGCGGGGCAGGCCTTTTTCTCGCTGAGTCTCGGCATGGGCACCATGCTGACGTTTGCCTCGTACCTGTCGCGCCAAGAAAACCTCAATCGAGAGGCCGCGACGATTGCAGCGTCTGACTTTGGCGTCGCGTTTGTGGCGGGGCTCGTGGTGTTCCCGGTCATCGCCGCCTTGGGTCTGCAAAGTCAGGTCAGCGCCAGCACCGTGGGTGCGCTCTTCATCGCATTGCCCGGCGCCTTTGTCGAACTGGGCGTGGCCGGACGCATTGTCGGTATCGCGTTCTTCTTCGCGCTCACCGTTGGTGCCGTCACCTCAGCCGTTTCGCTGCTCGAGGTGGTCACAGCCTCGCTGATCGACGAGTTCAAGATCAGCCGCAAGCCTGCAACCATTGGCTCAGGCATCGTGATCGCGCTGGTGGGCCTGATTCCGGCCTTGTCGCTCGACGCGCTGGGCCTGATCGACACGCTGACGGAGTGGTTCCTCGCCATTGGTGCGCTGATGGTTACGCTCTTCGTCGGATGGCGCATGCGCGATCCGGCCAGCGAGATGCTCGAAGGGGCAAGCGGCCTGTTCGCGAACATCGTGCCTGCCATGCTCTTCTTCGTGCGCTGGCTGATGCCTCCCATCATCGCATTCGTCGTCTTCTGGACGGGCCGAAATTTCATCGGAACGCTGGTTACGACGTTTTTGGGGTAACTCGGCGGCACAACTTGAGGGGGGGCTGGGGTAGATGACAGCCGCGGCGAGCCCATCGCCGTGGACCGTCGTTTTCTCATCGGAGACCTCATGGCTGCTGCACGTACTTCGCATCGCACCGCCCTGCTGCTCGCCTTCATGGCGACGGCCGGCTCGCTCACGGCCTGCTCGTCAGACACCGACCCGCGTGAGACCGCGACCGACGCAAAACAGGTCGCGTTGCTGACCTCGGGTCCCGTCAGTGATGCAGGCTGGTATGCGGGGGCATATGAAGGGCTCACGCAGATCGGTGATTCGCTCGGCGCACGCATCAGCCATCAGCAGACCCGGACTCCTGCGGAATTTGACGAGGCCTTTCTGTCGTATGCGACCGACGGCTTTGATCTCGTATTTGCTCACGGCTTCGAGTATCAAGACGCCGCGGTGCGGGCCGGTGCCCAGTTCCCTGACATGACCATTGTCGTGAGCGGGGGCGGGCGCGTTGCTGAGCATGTGGTGCCTCTGATCTTCAGCCTTGAACAGGGCAGCTACCTTGCCGGGCTCGTTGCCGGCGGCATGACCCAATCCGGCATCGTGGGCATGGTCGGTGGTGTGGCGGTGCCCCCTGCGCAGGGCACCTTTGTGGCGTTTGAGGCCGGGGTGAAGGCGGTGCGCCCTGATGCGCGCGTGCTCGAAACCTGGATCGGCAACTGGAACGACGTCGCGGCAGCCAAAGAGGCGAGTGTGGCGCAGATCCAGCAGGGCGCCGACGTCGTGATTCACAACACCGATGCGGCGTCATTTGGTGTCTTTCAGGCGGTGCGAGAGGCGGTCGATGCCGGTCGCACGGTGTGGGCCATCGGCATGAATGCCGACCAAAATGACGTGGCGCCTGAGGTCATTCTCGGCAGTGCCGTGATCAACATTCCCCGGGCCTTCATGCAGGTCGCACGGGCTTGGGAGTCCGGGGTGTTGGGACGTGGC
The DNA here is from genome assembly GCA_964453545.1 of uncultured Gemmatimonadaceae bacterium. Lineage (GTDB taxonomy): Bacteria > Gemmatimonadota > Gemmatimonadetes > Longimicrobiales > Gaopeijiaceae > Gaopeijia. The sequence continues at coordinate 2,839 of CAYVPD010000066.1, read as the reverse complement.
CCGATCTACGAAGGTCTGGCCGAGGGTGCGGTCGATTTCGTGCCCAACCCGCAGATGCTGGATCGCATTCCGGCAGAGTTGCTCGAGCGCGTCCGTGAGGCCCGCGCGGCCATCGTGGCCGGTCAGCTCGAGGTGCCCCGGGTACCCTTTGTCGAGGGAGAGCCAGGCCTCGGTGGCTGAGCCGTTTGCCGTAGAGCTTGACGGCATCGCCAAGCGCTTCGGGCGCGTTCAGGCCCTTCGGCAGGCCACCCTGCGCGTGCGCCATGGCGAGGTGCACGCGGTGCTTGGAGAAAACGGCGCCGGAAAGACCACGCTGCTGTCGATTCTCTCGGGGCTGATCACGCCCGACCAAGGGCGCCTGTCGGTGCAGGGGCGAGAGACACGGTTGGCCAGCCCTCGCGACGCATGGAGCGTGGGCGTCGGCATGGTTCATCAGCACTTTGCCCTGATCCCGAGGCTTTCGGTGCTCGAAAACCTCATGCTCGGGCGTCGAAGTCGTGCCGGTGGATGGGGTCTGGATCGCGATGCCACTCGTCAGGCAGCCAAGCAACTCGCCGATGAGACAGGGCTGGCCGTACCGCTCGACACCCCCGTCGAAGAGCTTGGTGTCGGGGAGCGCCAGCGTGTGGAGATCGTTCGTGTGCTTCTGCGTGACCCCCAGATTCTCGTGCTCGATGAGCCCACGGCCGTGCTGGCTCCGGCCGAGGTGAGTCAGCTCTTTGGCCTGCTGCGTCGGTTCGCCGATGAGGGACGCGCCGTGGTGATGGTGGCGCACAAGCTCGATGAAGTGCTGGCTGTCGGTGATCGGTTCACGGTATTGCGGCGGGGCGAGACGGTGCTTGAAGGCGCAGCCCGCAGCGACGTCGACGCCTCAACCTTGGCGCAGGCCATGCTCGGCGGGGCCGGTATCGCGCTGCCGGCAAGCGGTCGTGGTACCAGCCGGAGCGAAATGACCGAGCCGGTGGCGACGTTGAGTGGCGTCACGGTTGCCCCGGAGCGCGGCTCTGCAGGACTTGATCAGGTGACACTGCAGATACGGCGTGGAGAGGTCGTGGGCGTGGCGGGGGTCGAGGGCAATGGCCAGCATGAACTCGCTCTGATTCTTGCGGGTCGGCGATCGGCCGACCGCGGCGAGGTGCAGGCCCCGCAGGTTTGTGGCTACATCGCCGAAGATCGCGCCACGCTGGGGCTGATCAGCGAGTTCTCGATCACCGAAAACCTGGCCTTGCGCTTGCGGGAGATGCCGCAGTTTCGTCGAGGCCCTTGGCTACGCTGGAACCGGCTGCGTGCCAGAGCGCGGCAGGCGCTCCAGGAGTTTTCAATTCGTGCGCCGGGCCCTCGTACACCCGTATCGGCCCTCTCGGGGGGCAACCAGCAGCGGGTGGTCGTCGCCCGTGAACTGCACGGTGACCCCCCATTGATCGTTGCTGAGAATCCCACGCGTGGGCTCGACGTTGCCGCTGCCGGCTTTGTGCTGTCAGCCCTGCGAGAGCGGGCTGAGGCTGGGGCGGGCGTCGTGCTCTTTTCGACCGACCTCGACGAGGTGCTGACCCACGCCGACCGCGTCGTCGTGCTCGTGCGGGGTCGGCTGAGTGAGGTGCCCCCCGAAGAGTGCACCCGCGACGGTGTCGGGCGGCGCATGCTCGCCGAGGGTGACGCATGAACCGGCTCTTGGGGCTGATCTCGGCCCCGATCGCCCTGATTTTCACGCTGGTGGTGGCCGCTGGTGCACTGACGCTCGGCGGGTACGATCCTGGAGCAGCGTTCGGGGCGCTGGTTGAAGGGGCGCTCGGCTCGCCGAGAGCGCTGGCGTCGGTCACCCTGGTGCGCATGGTACCTCTTCTGCTCACGGGCCTGGCCGTGGCGCTCGCGTTCCGGGCCGGACTCTGGAATATCGGAGCTGAGGGCCAGCTCTATGCCGGTGCCGCGATGGCCGTATGGCTGGGGCTCAATGCGGGAGCGCTGCCCAGCTGGGTTGCTTTGCCCGGCGTGCTGGCTGGCGCCGCGCTGGGCGGCGCCTTGTGGGCGCTGATCCCGGCGCTACTGCGATTGCGCCTCGGTGTTGGTGAGGTCATCACCACACTCCTGATGAATTTCGTGGCGCTCAATCTCGCAGGCTGGCTCGTGCACGGACCGCTCCAGGAGTCTCGTGGCGTCTTCCCTCAGACCGATCCGATCGTGGAAGCCGCCCGACTGCCCCTGCTCGTCAGTGGTACGCGGCTGCACGGAGGTTTGCTGCTTGGGCTGGCCTTGGCAGCCGTGCTGTTCGTCGTGCTGCGGTATTCGGCGATCGGGTTTGCGACGCGGGCCGTTGGGGCCTCTCCGCAGGCAGCTGCGAGCGCAGGGCGCATTGCTTCGGGGCGCATTTTGCTGGGGGTATTTCTCGTCTCCGGAGCGATGGCCGGGCTTGCAGGTGGGGTGGAGATCACAGGGGTCACGTTTGCGCTCTATGAAAACCTGTCCCCAGGCCATGGCTACACCGCGATTGCCGTCGCACTGCTGGCTGGTTTGCACCCGCTGGCCGTGGTCGTCACCTCGTTTGTCTTCGCCGTGCTCGAAGCCGGGGCTTCAGCCATGCAGCGCAGCGCCGGCGTGCCGGCAGCATGGGTCAACGGCGTGCAGGCTCTCGTGATCCTGAGCGTGCTAGCGGTCGATCAGGTATTGCGGCGCGCGTGGTTGGGGCGCAGAGGAGAGGCCGATGGATAGCCTGCTTCTCGCGTCGTTTGCTGAGGCGGCCGTACGACTTGGCGTTCCTTTGGCACTGGCCGCGCTCGGTGAGACCCTGTCGGAGCGCACGGGTGTGATCAACATCGGCCTCGAAGGCTCCATCATTGCGGGG
>CAYVPD010000065.1:0-7320 GCA_964453545.1 uncultured Gemmatimonadaceae bacterium | reverse complement strand
TCCACGGCAAGTACTGACGGCCTGAACCCAGGCGGCCGCCTGCCCCGGCCAAGAAGGCTGGAAGCATGGTGGCCAAAGCCCCGCCGGCCGGCGACAGTACCACCCCTGTGCGAACTTTGACGGTGCGCACTCCTGCCCCTTCCACTCGTCGGGTCGCGGCCTCCCATTCGTGGCAGACGTCCGCCAAAAAACCGGTGCCGCGGGCGCTTTCTTCCGTCAGCACCTCATCTCCGCGCCCACCATACCAGCCTACCGCTGCCCCCAGCACAAACGTCTTGATGCTCGGGAGGGACGCCACAGCGTCGCTCAGCGCGCGAGTGCCGTCCACGCGGGAGCCACGAATCCTGCGCTTGCGCTCCGCCGTCCAGCGCGGTGCGCTTATGCTTTCACCGGCGAGATGCACGACCGCGTCCACCCTTTCGCGCTCGAGACCGGCGCGGTCGACTTCCCCGTTGACCGGATCCCAAAAGAGGGCGTCAGGTCCGACGCGCTCACGACTGCGGACCAGACGAATCACACGATGACCTCCGGTGGTCAGGAGTGCGCACAGCGCTGACCCAATCAGTCCGCCGGCACCGGTCACCGCAACCGTCAAGCGCGGCTCTTGAGCGTACCGAGCATGCCGCGCGAGATCGTCGGCGAGGCGTCGATGCCGAAAGGCGAAGCCTCTGCGCAGATCTCGTTCAAGGACCGGCTGGGCGGCCCACGTGGTCAGGCCTCCGCCGGGTGGCAGCCAGTCGATTTCATCGCGCATGACGGTGCCTCCGTCGGGCGTGTCGATGAAGCGATGACCGTGCGTCCAGCGCCGAAACGGCCCGTCGAGCTGCACGTCGACAAACTGCTCGTTTTCGACGAAGTGGCGATGCTCCAGACTCCACTGCAATGAGACCGGTCCACGCTTCATGACCAAGCGCACCAGAGCACCGTTGCGTATGCCCCCGCTTTGCTCGAGCAATCTCACCGTCTCCCAACCGGGCGTCAGGCGCTGAAAGGCGCCGGGGCGCTCATGCCACGCGAAGACCTCGGCTCTTGGTTGCGCCACCACGCTTTCGTAGACGAATTGCGGCATCGCTCAGGCCTCCCGGCCGTAGGTCGACAGATAGCGCGTCATGTTGAGCTTGCGGCGGGTCGCGTCGCTCGACATGTAGCGCACCTTGCCATAGATCGCACGCTCGGTCCATGCCCGATCGAAGCGACCCAACACCCAGAAGATGCCCGAATACGAATTGGGGTCACACCCGTCGAGCGCATAGCGATTGTTCAGTTCGATCATGACCTGCAGGCTTTCTTTCGGATGCTGAGTCCATTCGATGATGCGCTTGCCCCAGAGCATGCGCAGGTAGTTCTCCATCACGCCTTCACGCCGCAACTGCCGCTGCGCCGCGTTCCAGATCTTGTCGTAGGTCGTCGCCGCATCGAGCTGCTCGAGGTCGTAGATCTCAGGTCGCGGGTCAGCCGCATGTTCCTCGAGTGTGGCCCGGGCCCATTCCGGCAGCGACTCGTAGCGATCGTAATCGGGATTTTCTACTGCAAAGTTGAAGCCGATCTCCCGCCACGTGACCAGCTCGTCGAGAAAAGCCTCTGCGGCAGGACTCATGCCCCACCACCCTTCGCGTTTGGCCGTTACGGCCCCCGAAAGACGCGCCGGGCTCCATCCCTCGCGCTCTGCGAGGGCCGAGAAGATCTCGTGGGCCGAGATGTGACCCCAGTGCAGCCACGGGGAGAGTCCTGACGCCGCTCCGTCATCGGGGTGGTTACGCTCGTCGGCATATCGACGCAGCTTGGTTTCGAGGAACGCCTGCAGACGCGCGTGGGCCGAACGCGCCCCCCCCTTCATGTCGACGGGAGACGCCTCGCAGGGATACGCCAAGCTGCCGAGCAACGTGGTCGGCCGGTAGAAGTACTCGGCTCCGACGGCGGGCCACTGCGCAGCAATGTCTGACGCCACAGTGGCGCTCGGCATGCCCGTCACCAACCGCAACGGCTCAGCGCGTGGAAACTCGATCAGATGAGGGGCGAGTTCCTTGTGCAGGTGGCGGCGAAAGTGGACGGCGGCCGTAAAGTCTCGACGCGCACTCCGCATGGGCAGCAGGCCATTGGAATCGACCACCTCAACCCGCACCTCACAGGCCTTCGCCAACTGCTCCAGCAGAGGCGTGGCCGCCCCGATAGGCACGTCATCTCCCACCAACTGGACGGCCGATGTAGAAAGCGCGTTCAGCAGGGCCTTGGCTTCACCGGCGCGGCGTTCGACGAAGGGATAGTAGCTCACGCCCACGTCAGTGAGGGCCTCTGCGTGCTCTCGCATGCCGTCAAAGGCGAACGCATGCCTTCTGTGTGATGCCCATGTCTCCCCGAGCAACAGCGGCTCAACGACGAGCAACGGGCGGCGCAGTTGAGCGGCACTGAGCGCCGCGTGCTCCAGCGCGAAGTTCCATGTGAGACGCCGAGCCGCGCCCATTACGTAGACCACGTAGGCAGCGTCGACCCGAACGGGCTGCCGGTTCAGGGCCCGCAGACGCGCGGAGGGAATTGCGGAGGGGATGCTGATCATTCGGCCCTCTACCCTCGCGCCGACCTGACGTTTCGGGTGCAGCACCCCTCAGGTGGATCGAGCGCCAGCCTGTGCAATGGCCGTTCGAATCGCCTCAACTCCTGCGGCGGGCCCCTCTTTGTGCCGGAAGACCGCCGAGCCCGCAACAAGCACGTCAGCTCCAGCCTCGACAAGTGCGGCGGTATTTGACGCCGTCACGCCGCCATCGACTTCGAGGTGCGCTGCAGAACCGGCGGCGGTCAGCATCTGGCGGGCCCGGCTCACGCGCCCGAGCGACGAGTCGATGAAGGCCTGACCCCCGAACCCGGGGTTCACGCTCATGATGAGCAGCAAGTCCAGCTGATCGAGTACCTCTCCTGCCATCTCGAGGGGGGTGGCCGGATTGAGGGCCACGCCGCAGCGCACGCCGAGCTCCCTGATGCGCTGCAGTGTGCGGTGAAGGTGACGCGTGGCTTCGGCATGAACCGTGATCACCTGCGCACCCGCGGCGGCAAACGCGTCGATATGCCGTTCGGGCTCCTCAATCATGAGGTGCACATCGATGACGCAATCGGTCACCGACGAAACGGCCGCCGTGATATCGGGGCCCAGGGTGATGTTGGGTACGAAGCGGCCGTCCATGACGTCCACATGGATCCAGTCAGCTCCGGCCTCATCGACCAGACGCACCTGCGGGCCGAGCTGTGCAAAGTCGGCCGACAAGATCGAGGGTGCGATGGAAATCTGCCGGGACATGTCAGGCTACCTCGCGTCGCCGAACAGAGATGCCATCAGGTGAGGCCACGATGACCTCATCTGCCATTCCGAGAAACAAGCCGGTCTCAACCACGCCAGCACGGCAGCGTAGCAACGCCTCCAGCGCGACCGCATCGTCAATGCCCTCCGCAAAGGTCAGGTCTATGATGAAATTCCCGTTGTCGGTGCGATAGGGTGCGCCATCGCGGGTCTGCCGTCGCCGCGCTTCGATGCCCCGCTCTTCTTCGAAGGCCAACACATGCGTCTCCCACGCGAAGGGCACGACTTCGACCGGCAAGGCGTTGCGCGTGCCGAGCCGCTGCACGCACTTGCCCTCGTCGACGATGATCACGAGGTGCTCAGCCGCCTGCGCTACCATCTTTTCCCGAAGCAGAGCCCCACCAAGCCCCTTCACGAGGTCCAAGGCAGGATCAACCTCATCGGCGCCATCAACCGCGAGGTCGAGCGGCTGTGCCTGATGCAGCTCCTGCAGGGGAATACCGAGCGCACGCGCTTGGGCGGCGGTGGCCTCGGAGGTCGGGACCCCCACGACATCGCTCAAGACGCCCTCAGACAACGCCGCACCGAGCAGGTCGACGAAGTGCTTCATGGTACTGCCGGTGCCAAGGCCGATGCGCATGCCGCTTCGCACCCGCGAGAGCGCCTCACGAGCGGCCGCACGCTTGAGCTGCTCTTCGTTCGAGGGGCGGATCTCGGGGGCTTCAAGGGTCATGTCGTCGCACTCGGCGGAGATTGTATCAGGAAGAAGATTAGCGGGGCGCCGGGCCGGAGCGGGTGCGCTGGCGGGCTCGATTCAACTGCTCAGTCACCGCCTCGCGCGACGTGCCACCAGGCACATTGCGGCTGTCGGCTGAGCGGTTCCAGTCGAAGATGCCGTGAATGTCGGGCTCGAATGCGGGGTGCACGGTGCGAAAGTCTTCGAGCGTGAGCTCGGGCAGCGCACACCCGCGCGTTTCGGTGAGCTTCACGAGCACCCCCACCGCCTCGTGGGAGCGCCGGAAAGGCACACCACGGCGCACGAGGTAATCGGCCACGTCGGTGGCCATGAGCTGGCTGTCGAGCCGCTGTGCGATGCGATCGGGCCGGAAGCGGGCCGTGGCGACCGCACCCGCCACCGCGGGGAGTACGAGGGCCAAGGTCTCAACCGAGCCGAACAAGAGACTCTTGTCTTCTTGCAGGTCGCGATTGTATCCCGTCGGTAGGCCTTTGAGCAGTGTGAGCAGCCCCATGAGGTTGCCGACAAGGCGGCCGCTCTTGCCCCGGGTGAGCTCGGCTACATCAGGGTTTCGCTTCTGCGGCATGAGCGACGAGCCCGTCGAGAATCCGTCGGAGAGCCGCACAAAGCCAAATTCCAGTGACGAAAATAGCACCAGATCTTCGGCCAAGCGCGACAGGTGCACGCCAAGAAGAGCCGCGGAGTACAGCACGTCGGCCGCAAAGTCGCGGTCGCTGATCGCGTCGAGGGAGTTCTCGGTAAACCCGGAGAAGCCGAGGTCAGCCGCCAGCGCGCCCCGATCGATCGGAAACGGACACCCGGCGACAGCGCCGCTCCCCAACGGCAGGACCGAGGCCGCAGCCCGGGCTGCATTCAGGCGTTCACGATCGCGCAGTAGGGGCCAGACGTGCGCGAGCGCCCAGTGGGCTGCCCGGATCGGCTGCCCCTGCTGCAGGTGGGTATAGCCTGGCATGATGATGTCCATGCCCTGCTCTGCGAGGCCGATCAGTGCCTCGCATACCTGAGTCACCGCGTCAGACAGTTGGTCGATGGCGTCACGGGTCCAGAGGCGAAGGTCGGTTGCGACCTGATCGTTTCTGGAGCGCCCCGTGTGGAGCTTCAGGGCAACGTCTCCCGCCTCTTCGGTCAGCAGGCGCTCGACAAGTGAGTGAATGTCTTCGTCGGGAGCGTCTGCGATTCCATCGCGCTCAAGGCGCGCCTCGACCGCGTCGAGCCCGGCGACCAGCGCATCGACCTCAGCAGACGAGAGCACTCCAGCCCTGCCCAGTGCACGAGCCCATGCACGACTGCCGATCAAGTCATGCCGCCACAGACGACCATCGACATCAAGAGAGAGATTGAGCGGCACCATCTCAGGGGCCATCCCCTCGTCAAAGCGTCCGCCCCACAGGGCCGGAGTTGATGAGCTCATTGTGCGCCCTCCACCGTCGCGAGCGCTTGACCGAGTCGGCGTGCGGCCTCGTCGAGCAGTTCCGGGTCGATATTGAGGGGCGGGAGCATGCGCACCACATCGGGTCCAGCGCCAACCAGGAGCAGCCCTTGCTTATGTGCGGCTGCGACGACGTCAGCGGCCCGGGGCGCGTTGAGCTTCAGCCCGAGGATCAAGCCGCGACCGCGCACGCCCGTCGCCAACGATGAGTCTTGTACGACCGGGGTCAGCGCCGCCACAAAGCGGTCGTGTCGCGTCTGAACCCCTTCGATGAAGGCTGGCTCGGTCACTGCACACAAGACGGCGCGCGCGACGCTCGACACCAGAGGCCCTCCCCCGAATGTCGTGCCGTGATCACCGGGCTGCATGGCGCTGGCTACGTGGGGGGCGACGATCACCGCACCCATGGGCAAGCCACCCGCGATCGGCTTGGCCACCGTCAGCATGTCAGGGAGGGCATCGCCATCTTGGTAGGCGAAGAGCCGTCCCGAGCGCGAGAAGCCGCACTGCACCTCGTCAAAGATGAGGGCTGCGCCGCATTCGTCAGCTACGGCACGCAATTCCATGAGAAACTCAGGTGGGACCGGCATGACGCCACCCTCGCCCTGAATCGGCTCGATAATGATCGCCGCAGTGCGATCCCGATGTGCTACGGCACGTACCGACTCGACGTCGCCGACTTCAGCCCATTTCACCCCGGGCACGAGAGGCTCGAAAGGCTCACGATACGCCGCCCGATCGGTGATCGACACGGTCCCGAACATGCGGCCATGAAATGAGCCGCGAAACGTGATGATCTCGAACTTCGAAGCGGGTCCATCGGCCCGTGCCCAACGGCGGGCGAACTTGAGGGAGGCCTCGTTTGCCTCGGCGCCGGAGTTGCAGAAGAAGACCTTGCCTGGGAACGTCACGTCGATGAGCTGCAGCGCGAGTTGCTCACATGCCGGGGTACGAAACAGGTTCGATGTGTGAATCAGCCCGCACTCGAGTGCATCTTCGATCGCGCGACGCACCAGCGGTGACCCGTGCCCGAGGGCGGTCACCGCGATCCCCGAAGTGAAGTCGAGAAAGCGCTGGCCCTGGTCGGTCTCAAGCCAGGGCCCTTCGCCCCGCACGAAGAGCTCCGGCGAAGGCCGATACAGGCCCAGCATGGCTCGCCTCGGATCGTCGGTCGTGGCCGCGCTCACGTCGGGAGCGCTCGTCGCGGTATCAGCGTGCACGTCGAAGTCCTTCGTCAGGGGTCAAACCCAGCATCAGATTCATGTTTTGCACAGCCTGCCCGGCTGCACCCTTGCCCAGATTGTCGAGCGCGACCACGAGCGTCAACGTGGGCTGCTCCAGCCCGGCGTTATCGAATGCCGACAAGTGGAGCTCGTCGCTGTTGGCCACATCGGCCAGCCCCGGGGTCTGCTCGCAGACCCGAACCAGCGGGCTCGCCCGATAGGCCGTCTGCCAGACCGCACGAACGTCAGCCGCAGAAAACCCGTCTGCGACCGGGAGCGTAATCGTCTCCAAGATGCCCCTCGCAACCGGGAGCAGATGCGGAATGAAGAGCAGCGGCACTCCAGGCAATGCATGCCGCATCTCAAGCAAATGCCTGTGTTCGTTCCCGAGGCTGTAGGCCCGGTAGTCACCAAACACCTCGGCAAAGAGCAACGCCCGCTTCGGAGAGCGGCCGGCACCCGTGACCCCCGAGGCCGCCGTGACACTGACCGGCCGTGACAGGTCGATCAGGCCCTGATCCAACAACGGCCCGAGCGCCAAAATCACACCCGTCGGATAGCACCCAGGATTGGCAACAAGCGGCGCAGCAGCCACCTCGTCGGCCGGAGTGCGCTCGACCAT
>CAYVPD010000064.1:0-7320 GCA_964453545.1 uncultured Gemmatimonadaceae bacterium | reverse complement strand
AGTCGGGGCAGGCGAGTGATGACTCGGTGGCGTGAACAACGCTTCCGAGGGTCAACAGAACGAGCGTCCAGGCGACGCTCACGGCAAAGCCGCGATAGTACTGAGAGGCGACCATGATCTTTCGAAGTTGGAGGGGTTCCTACATTACTCACCTTTCGGCTCTTCGTTTCAACCCCTGAACTGCCCGTGTCAGCAACCTCGCGCGACCTGTCGTTCTTTCGGCGCCTGACGCCCCGACTGCGCCCGCATCGTGCCCTGCTTCTGCAGGCTGCGGTGCTGATCGTCGTCAGCTCTCTTGTCAGTCTGGTCTTTCCTCTCGTGGTGCGGCGGCTGCTCGATGCGGCGTTTCTCGCGGGCGATCGCACGATGCTCGATCAGGTCGCGCTGGGCCTGCTCGCCCTCTTTGCATTTCAGGGGCTGATCAACTTTGCCCAGAGCTGGCAGACTGCGGCCGTTTCGGAGCGGGTCATCGCCGAACTTCGCCGAGACCTCTTCAACGCACTCGTGAACCAGTCGCCGGGGTTCTTTGTCACCCGTCGGGTGGGGGAGCTCTCCTCACGGCTGGCCTCAGATGCATCGCTGATCCAACAGGTGCTGCGCTTCGGGGTGCCCGAACTGGTGCGACAGGGTCTGTTCTTGGTGGGTGCCGTGATTCTCATCGCGGCCACGAGTCCAAGCCTGACGCTGGTGACGCTGATCGCCATTCCCGTAGCGATTGTCATCGGATGGCTGTTCGGGCGGCGTGTGCGCCGGCTGAGCACGGGCATTCAAGACACGTTGGCCAGCGCCGTGGCTCGGGCGGAGCAGGTGTTCACGCAGATTCGGGTCGTACAGAGCTTTGCGCGTGAGCCTTGGGAGGCCCAGCAGTTCGGCATCGAAATCGATCGCACCCGCGACGAGGGACTGCGTCGGGGACTGGCCCGGGCTGGGCTTACGGGGTCGGTCACCTTCGCCGCATTCGGGGCGATCGTGGTCGTGCTGTGGCGGGGTGGGCGCTTGGTGCTTGAAGGGTCACTGACCCCAGGTACGCTCGTGGCATTTCTCTTGTATGCCGTCACCATCGCGGGGGCGATCACGTCGCTGGCCGGCTTCTGGAGCAACCTTCAAGAGGCCGCAGGGGCCGCTCAGCGCATCTTCGAGTTGCTCGATGAGCCCTGCAGCATCGAAGACCCTGCTGAGCCCCGCTCGCTTCCCTCGCCGCTGCGGGGTGAGGTGCGCTATGAGCAGGTCTCCTTTAGCTACGCACCTGATCAGCCCGAGGTGCTACGCGCCATTGATCTGGTGCTGCATCCGGGAGAGACGGTGGCGCTCGTGGGGGCATCGGGTGCCGGCAAGAGCACACTCGCCGCGCTTCTGCCCCGGTTTTGGGATGTCGGGTCAGGCCGCGTGAGCGTCGATGGCGTCGACGTGCGAGAGGTCACACTCCACGAGCTGCGCCGGCACATCGGAGTTGTACCACAGGAGCCGATGCTCTTTGCCGGCACGATTCTTGAGAATCTCAGGTACGGCGACCCCGATGCGACCCGTGACGAGATTGAGGCGGCGGCTCGTGCGGCGCACGCTCATGACTTCGTGATGAGCTTCGCCGACGGTTACGACCAAGTCGTTGGAGAGCGTGGCATCACCTTGAGCGCCGGACAGCGTCAGCGGCTTGCCATTGCCCGCGTGATGCTGAAGCGGCCCCGCATTCTCATTCTCGATGAGGCCTCGAGTGCCCTGGATACCGAGAGCGAGCGACTCGTTCAAGACGCCCTCGACCGACTTGTCGAGGGGCGCACCACCCTCGTGATCGCTCACCGTCTCAGCACCGTGCGCCATGCCGATCGAATTGTGGTGCTCGATCATGGGGTGATCGAGAATGCCGGTACGCACGAAGAACTGCTCGACCAAAGCCCGGTGTACGCGCGTCTCTACCAGGACCGCTTCGGTGAGTCAGGAGAAACGGCATGAAGTTGCACCTTCCCCTTGGAGGGGTTGGCCGCTTTGTGCGGCGGCATGCCAAGCCGCCCGGGGCGGTGCCGGGCACCCTCGTGCACACCGGCGTACAGCACATGGAAAAGCCCCGTGTGACGGTGCTCGACTACGATGCCGAGGGCGTGCATGAGGGCGGTCCGTTCGACGTGGCAAACCCCGCCGCCGGTGCATCGGCCGGCGTGCGCTGGATCAACGTAGACGGGCTGCATGATGTCGACCTCATCGGTGCTCTTGGGAGTGGGTTTGGTGTGCATCCGTTGGTACTCGAAGACATCGTGCACGTCGGGCAACGCCCGAAGTACGAGGCCTACGACGGATACGCATATCTGGTCGCGTCGATGCTCAACTGGAATGCCGAGCAGCGCGAGGTCGAGATGGAGCAGGTATCAGTGCTCTTCGGGACCGGTTGGGTGCTGACCTTTCAGGAGCGCATTGGCGACGTCATGGATCCCGTACGGGAGCGACTACGCACGCGAGGCGGTCGCATCTGCAGTCGAGGCGCCGACTATCTCGCCTACGCTCTGATCGACGCCATTGTCGACCGCTACTTCACCGTGCTAGACCGCCTCTCAGAACAGACCGAGCAGCTCGAGATGGCGGTTGTCGAGCAGGCTGAAGAGGCAACGGTGCGCGAGTTGCATCGACTCAAGCGGGAGCTGCTTCTGCTGCGTCGGGCCGCGGCGCCGGTGGCCGAGATGGCAAACCCGCTGACGCAGGGAGACTCGCCCCTGGTCACGCCCGAAACCCGAATTTTCTGGCGCGATGTGCACGACCACGCCCGGCAGATCACCGACTCGGTCGAGAGCCTGCGTGACCTCACCTCGGGGTTGATGGACCTCTACTTCAGCGTGGTGTCACACCGCGCCAACGAGGTCATGAAGGTGCTGACGATCATGGCCAGCATCTTTATTCCGCTCACCTTCGTGGCGGGCATCTACGGCATGAACTTCGCCTACATGCCAGAACTTCAGGTGCGCTGGGCGTACCCGGTGCTGCTGCTGCTCATGGCGACTGTGGGCGTGACGATGCTGCTCTGGTTTCGACGACGCGGGTGGTTCTGAGCGAGCTGCTCAGAGTCGAGAACCAAAGACCGAAGCGCCCGGAATCGCCAAGATGCCGAACACGACCAGGGCGAGTGCCGCCGCGGCACCAATGGCATGGGGCAGGTAGGTGCGCTCTTCCATCGGGCGCCGACGCATAACCGACGGCACGAGCTGCGCTACGACGGCGGCTGCGATCATGAGAAGCACATGCATGCCGAGCGCCGGGTAGAAGCCCCGACGCGTGAAGAGCAGGGCGAGACCGACCAGCAGGTTTACTTGGAGAATCACGGCGAAGACGCCGGCCGTCACGCGCATGCGGTTCACATAAGGGCGACGTGTGGCGACGCCGTAGAGCGCCATGCCCAGCGTGATGAGCCCGAACATGATCGCGAGGTAGCGAATGCCGGAATGGGTGTGGTAGATGAACATGTCGTGGGCGGCAAAGGGGGGTCAGGAATCGGTTCCCGAAGCATTTTGAGCGGTCTGCTCGAGCACCTGCCGCTTCAGTCGCGACAAGATCGCACCCATGCCACGAAGGCGTAGGGGTGACACGACCTGCTCGAGCCCCATGGTCGTGTAGAAGTCAGGCGGAACCGCCATTACGTCGTCGACCGAGGCACCCTCGAGGCCCTCGCGCAAAATGCCCGCGAACCCACGCACAGTGGGGCTCTCGGCCGGTGCGTCAAAGAAGAGGTGAACGCGTTGATCGGCATCGACCCGGGTCGCCAGAAAGAAGGGCGACTGACATTCGTGCACCTGCTCCAATGCCGAGCGGTCATCGGCAAATTCATCGGGGAGCGGGGGCACTTTGCGGGCGTAGTGCAGCAGCGCTTGAACACGAAGCTCACGCGGGGCTGAGCGAAACCGTTCGACGACCGTGGCCAGTTGCGGAGTGAGTGTCATGCCCGAACCTACCTTTGGCTGGCGTCGGGGTTCCGGTGGCACCTTGGCGAAGCTGCGGTGTGCATTCATCATCGATGTACGGCGTCACCTTCGGCGCGTTCTTGACCCTCGAATTCTCGGTGCCCGACAACCATGGCCGTACCTCACGACTCCGATCCGCGGTTCTCGCAATATGCCCACGCCGGCAAGCTGGTCTCGACTCAGTGGCTTGCCGAGCACCTTGAGCACCCAGATGTCGTCATCGTCGAATCCGACGAAGACGTGCTCCTTTACGAGACGGGCCACATTCCCGGCGCGGTGAAGATCGACTGGCACATGGATCTCAATGATCCCCTCACCCGCGACTATCTCGACGGGGCTGCATTTGCCGAGTTGATGGCCCGAAACGGCATCTCACGTGATACGACCGTGGTTTTCTACGGCGACAACTTCAACTGGTGGGCCGCCTACGCGCTCTGGGTCTTCACCTTGTTCGGGCATGCCGATGTGCGGTTGCTCGATGGAGGGCGTGCGAAGTGGGTGGCGGAGGGGCGGCCGATGACGACCGACCCGGTGACGCGTGAGCGAAGCACCTACCCGATCGTAGAGCGTAATGACGCCTCGATCCGGGCATTTCGTGACGACGTCATGCGTCACATCGAGGGTGGCCGGCCTCTCGTTGATGTCCGTTCACCGCAGGAGTTCAGCGGTGAGCTCTTGCACATGCCCGATTATCCGCAAGAAGGCAGTCTGCGCGGCGGCCACATTCCCGGCGCGCGCAATGTGCCCTGGAAGCGCGCGGCCAACGAAGACGGGTCGTTCAAGAGTGCCGAGGCGCTGCGTGAGATCTATGTCGGCGAACAGGGTCTGTCGGCCGATGACGACGTTGTGGCCTACTGCCGCATCGGAGAGCGCAGCAGCCATACCTGGTTCGTGTTGCACCACTTGCTCGGGTTTGAGCGGGTACGCAACTACGACGGTTCATGGACCGAATGGGGCAATCTGGTGCGCGCTCCGATCGAGCGCTGACGTCCAACTTCGCGCCTGACCCCGCACTCTGCGCCATACCCAGCCCCGTAGCCTGACAGCCACGGGGCTGGGTCGTTTGATGGCTGCCTACCGCGCCGTGGCGAGCAGGTGCTGCGCTTCGAGCAGAACCCCCCGCTGCGTTTCGGTGGGGGTGTCGAGGGTGCCCTGTCGCACAGCTCGCCCGGTCATTGATGCGTAGACGCGCTGAAGGTTGCGCTGCAATGCGCGGCCCTGATCACCCAGGGCGTCGAGCGCTGTGATCGTCTGCTGCACATCGTTCAGAAACGACTCACGAGTCTTGTAGTCCTGCACACTGAGATCGGGGCGGAGTGGGTCAGGCAGAATGTCGAGCTGACGTGCAGAGCTCGCGCCACGGGCCTCCAGCGTGACCGTATATCGGCCTGGAGCGACGAGGTGGCCACGGGCCTCGATCGGCCGAGGAACGTCGGTCGTATCATGAGCGGCCCACAACTCCGGCTCGGCAGATCCCCAGCGCAGGTCCCAGTTGACCCGGTGCAGTCCGGCACTGGCCGGCACGCGCAGCGTGCGCACGACCTGCCCATCAGCATTGGTCACGCGAAGCAGCGCGTCGCCCTCGCCGCCGGCCAGACGGTACGTGATCTCGACGCCATCCCTCGGATTGGTGCCGGCGTACTCTCCGTCAGCCCGATATGAGGTGTCTTTCCAGTACATGAAGAGCGTGGCATCGGCGATGCTGAAGAGATGCGCGCTTGCGGCTGAGGTGTCGGCGTTCCAGCCCGCGAGCGGCTCGATGTCATCGAGCACCCAGATGCCTCGGCCGTGCGTGCCGATCACTAGATCGCGATCGCGTGGGTGAATCACGAGATCGTCATATGATGTGGTCGGCAGGTTGGGCATCTGCGCCCAGCTGGCCCCTGCGTCGGTGCTGACAAAGAGGTGGTGCTCGCTCCCGACGAAGACCAGATCGGGATTGTCGGGGTGTTCGGCCAAGCTCAGCAACGAACCTTCGGGCAGGCCATCATGCATGGGCGTCCAACTCGCCCCGAAGTCGTTGGTCCAGTAGAGGTATGGCGCAAAGTCGCCATCTCGATGGGCGTCAAAGGCGGCCCAGGCCGCGCCGGCTGCTCGGCTCGATGCGACAATGCGGCCGACGTAGGTGCCTGCAGGCAGCCCGGGCACGTTGCCTGACACTTCGGTCCAGCTGCGGCCGGCGTCGCGGCTCACCTGGAGGTTGCCGTCATCCATGCCGACCCAGAGCACTGCAGGGTCGATCGGCGACTCGCTCAAGGTGACGGCCTCGCCAAAGCTCGAGGTGCCATCATTGCGAGAGATGGTAATGTCGCGACCGCGCACCCCCATAAGCTGCAGGGTGTCGCGATCGATTTGTCGGCTCAGGTCAGCGCTGGCCGTCCAGCTCGATCCGAGATCGCGCGAGATGAAGAATCGGTTGCCCGCCACATAGACCGTGCCCGGGTCGTGTTTCGACGTGAGCACAGGTGACGTCCAGTCGAAGCGGTAGGGAGCTTCGCCATCGCCGGCGCGGGGCGACACGTCGAGCATGTTGCCCGTGCGCGTGTCGAGTCGAAAGTAGTTGCCACCGTTGGACGTGCCGAAGGCGACGCTCGTGTCGAAGTGCGAGGGCTGCCAGTACATGCCGTCACCAAAGCCGACCTGCTTCCAATCGTCGTTCACGATGCCGATCCAGCGACGCGTCTCGTTGGGTCCGGCAAACGAGTGATTGTCCTGGAGCCCCCCGTAGACCCAGTAGGGTGAGCGCATGTCGACGCCGATCGCGTAGAACTGCGAGATGGCAAAGTTGTTGATCTTGCGCCAACTCGAGCCGTAGTCGTACGACTCATGCAGGCCGGCATCGCCCCCCATGTAGAGATGGGCCGGATCATTGGGGTCGATCCAGAGCGCGTGTTGGTCGCGGTGTACGCCCACATCATAGGTCGGGCTCACACCGATCTCGACAAAGGTGCGCCCGCCATCTTCTGAGCGATGCGTATCGGTCGCCATCGTGTAGACGCGGTCGGCGTTGGTCGGATCGATGAAGATTTCGGAATAGTACATGGGGCGAATGTTCAGGCTGTTCACCCGTGTCCACGATGCACCGCCGTCTTCAGAGCGATAGGTGCCACGTTTCGAGGCGTCAGGGTGCTCAATCAGGGCATTGAGCATGCGGGGGTCGGAGTGCGCGAGCGCGAGCCCGATGCGGCCCTTGTCACCCTCGGGCAGTCCATTGGTCAGCTCGACCCATGAGTCACCGCCGTCGGTCGTCTTGTAGATGCCGCTGCCCGGTCCGCCTCCGTTAAAACCCCACGCCCTGCGCAAGCGCTGATACGTGGCCGCGTACAGCACATCGGGGTTCGTCGGGTCCATCACGAGATCGACGGCGCCTGTGTATTCG
>CAYVPD010000063.1:0-7364 GCA_964453545.1 uncultured Gemmatimonadaceae bacterium | reverse complement strand
GAGCTGAAGCGCCATGCCCCAGATGATGAGGCGCCACGCGATCTTGCGCCGATTGGTCGAGACCCCCCAGGCCAGACCCAGCAGAAGAAGCAGCCCCACCAGCGAGCGCCCACGGTCGGCAAGCGATGTGTCGAGTGACTGGCCGACCCCGCCGAGCTGCGGCGACGCAGGGGCGACGGTTGCGATGGCCGCTGGCGCGGATTCCAGCGCCGCGCTTGCGACCGTCGAATCGACCTGAGCCGCGCCAAGGGCATGAGCGCCGACGCCGGCCAACAGAAGGCCGAGTGTCAGACACCAGAGCGCTGCGATGGAGCGGGTAGGTCGAGTCATGGGGAGCGGGGCTGGGGTGGTTTCGATGAACCCCGCAATATGCCCGCCCGACGCGGTGCGAGACAATGCGCCAATGGGCACAGCGATGAGCACGGCGATGGGCGCACTGTTGCGTACCGATGCCGCGAAGTGCCCGTCAGCGCCTCACCGCCGCCGTGACGGCTGCAGCAGAGGCAGCAACGCCATGCCTGCGGCAAACCCTCCGATGTGGGCCCAGAAGGCCACCCCGCCCCCGGTGCCGACATCGATCTGTGACGCGGCGAGCTGAATCAGAAACCAGTAGACGAGATAGACCCATGCGGGCAGATCAGCCACGGTGAAGAAGATCAGCAGAAAGAACAGCGTGTGAATGCGCGCCCTCGGATACCGCAAAAGGTAGGCACCCATCACCCCGCTGATGGCGCCGCTGGCCCCGACCATCGGGAGCGTCGAGCCCGGCTCCGACCAGAGGTGGGCCAGGGCGGCCGCAATCCCGCAGGCCACGTAGAACACGAGAAACCGCCCGGGGCCCAGATCGTCTTCAATGTTGTTTCCGAAGATCCAGAGAAACCACAAGTTGCCGATGAGGTGCGCCCAGCCACCATGCAGGAACATCGATGTGACGAGCGTAAGCCACGCGCCGTCAGGTCGGGCGTCGAGGCGCGCCGGTACGGCTCCCAGGTCGGTTACCGACGATAGCAGCTGGGCCTCAGAAAACCCCGCACCTTGCACCAAGACCCACACGGCCGCACAGGCCGTGATGAGAAGGAACGTCATCCAAGGCGTGTGCTTCGTCGGGTTGTCGTCGCGGATCGGAAACATCGTGCTGCCAGCCGGCCGCGATTACGGGTCGGAGCAGTCGCGCTGAAATCCGCAGTTCAGGCAGACGACTTTGCAGTGTCGATCGAGCACGGGGCCACCGCAAAGCTCGCATGAAAGCCCGGGCGTGCCTTCGGTACGACGCGGGCTCTCGCCACCGGAGTCACCCCAGGCGCTCCCGGTATTGTTCGGGCCAGCATCCGGATCGTCGTGGGGCAGCCAGTTCACGGCGAGACCTCCGGGACAACGTCAGCGCCGACGCGTCCGATGCCCTGGGAGCCATAGCGCTGGCCCATCAACACATAGTGCTGACTGCCGCGGGCGACCCATTCGGCGGCGCGTCCTTCGAGCGTCTTCTTCACCTGACCCGGTACGCCAGCGACCACGCTGCGGTCGGCAATGATGTCTCCCTCACGCACGACGGCCCCGGCGGCGATCACACACTCCGCACCCACCTGAGCGTTCTGGAGCACAACGGCATTCATGCCGATCATGCACCCGTTGCCGATCGTGCAGCTCTCGAATACCGCGCCATGGCCCACCGTCACGTCAGACCCGACGACCGTCGGGCCCCAGCCGCCGACGTGCACGACGCAGTTGTCCTGAATGCTTGTGCGGGCCCCGATAACGATGCCGTGCTCCGCGTGATCGCCGCGGATCACGGCGCCAAACCAGACGGTCGATCCCGACTCGATCGTCACATTGCCAATGATGACGGCGTTGGGGGCCAGCCAGACATCTGACGCAATCCGCGGGCGGCGGCCCTCAAATTCGAAGATGTGTGCCATGGGTGGTCTGCTCGTTAGGGCTCAACTCTCGTGTCCGCCGCCGGCGCATCGCCGGCCAGGCGCATCAGGCGGGCCCGCAGTACCTGCGTTTCTGTCGCTTCGAGCACTTCGATGCGCACACCGTCAACCTCGACGGTCTCGCCGGGCTCAGGCACGTACCCGAATTCGTCCAGCAAGAACCCGTTCAGCGAGCGGTTCTCATCGATGGGCAGCGACACGCCGAACACCTCGTTGATCTCGCGCACGTCTGCTTGACCCTCTGCCACGAGATCATCGTGGCCGATGCGCTGCAGCTCTTCGTCTTCTTCGACGTCGGTTTCGTCGACGATCTCGCCCACCAGCTCTTCGAGCACGTCTTCCAGGGTGACAAGTCCGTCGGTGCCGCCGAACTCATCGGCCACGATGCCCATGTGAATGCGCCGCGCCTGAAAGTCACGCAACAGCTGCGCCAACGAGAGCGAGCCGGGCACAAAGAAGGGCTCACGCGCCAGTTCGCCCAGCGTCAGGTCTTGTTCTCCTGAGGCCCAGCGCTCGTAGGCCTCGCGCACGTAGACGATGCCGGTGATGTCATCGATCGAGTCGCCATAAACGGGTACTCGGGAGTGCGGCACCGACCGAAGCGTCGGTACGACCTCTGACAGAGGCATGGCCGCTCGCCAGGCAAAGACGTCGACACGCGGCGTCATGACATCCCACGCATTGAGCTCATCGAGGCGAAAGGCCCGTTCCACCAGGGCATGCTCGTCACTGTCAATCACGCCCTTGCGGCGACCGAGTTCAGCGATTTCTCGCACCTCGCGCTCATCGAGGTCGTCGGCCCGGTCGCCATTGACGCCGGCCAGCAGCGCCTCAAGTCGAAGAATCGGCGAGAGAACCGCACCAATGAGCGATTCGACTCCGAGCAAAAGAGGCGCCGAATTCAGTGCCATGCGAATGGGGTAGCGCACGGCCAGTGCTCGCGGAATGATCTCGCCCCCGACAACCAGCAGAAGGGCGCCTCCCACGATGGCCACGAGCGTGCCCGCACCGCCGAAGCCGGACCCCATGGCGACGATCAGCCCCATGACGGCAAGGTTCAAGATCGTGATTAGCAGGTGGACCGCCGTCTGTAGCGACGCTGTGCGCTGGCGAGCCTGCGCCAACGCGCGGGCTCCGTCGAACCCTTCATCGACCAGCGTGCGAATGCGTGACGGACCCACACTGAAAACGGCGGCTTCTGCCGCAGAAAGGAGCCCCGAGATCAGCAGCAGGAATCCGGCGAGACCCGTCCATAAGGGATTCATCGTCGCCGAACTCCCCGGGGACTTCGACCTACGTCCATCTCCGACTTTCCTCGATCAGTTGCTGAATGACATCGCGTGGCCGTCTCCCGTCAGCTTCAGCCTCGAAGTTCAGGACCACACGATGGGCGAGCACCCCAGGCGCGACTGCGCGAACGTCATCATACGACGGAATCGCATCGCCCCGCGCCGCAGCCCGTGCCTTGGCACCGAGCACCAGATACTGACTGGCGCGCGGCCCCGCGCCCCACGCGATGTACTTGCGCGTAAGATCGGGCGCTTCGTCGTCATCAGGCCGGGTCGCTCGCGCCAAACGAACAGCATAGGCGACGAGCGAGGGTGAGACGGGAATACGCCGCACGAGCTGCTGAAGTTCAACCAGCTCGCTGGCACCGATGACCGCCTCGATCGCCGGGCGCCCCGAGCCGGTTGTCGTCATGGCGATCTCTTCTTCTTCAGCGCGGGTCGGATAGCCGATCTGCAGCTCAAGCATGAAACGGTCCAGCTGCGCTTCGGGCAGGGGGTAGGTGCCCTCCTGCTCGATCGGGTTTTGCGTAGCGAGCACAAAGAAGGGTGCGTCGAGCTTGTACGTTTCGCCGCCGGCCGTGACGACCCGCTCCTGCATGGCCTGAAGCAGGGCGGCCTGCGTCTTCGGCGGGGTGCGATTGACCTCGTCGGCCAAAACGATGTTGGCAAAGATCGGCCCCTTCACGAAGCGAAAGACCCGACGCCCTGTTGTGCGGTCTTCTTCGATCACCTCGGTTCCGGTGATGTCGGTGGGCATGAGGTCAGGGGTGAACTGTACCCGGCTGAACTTCAAGTCCAGAGCTTCGGCTACCGTGGAGATCAACAACGTTTTTGCGAGTCCGGGCACACCTACCAGCAACGCGTGCCCCCCGGCCAACAAAGCCGTAAGCAGACCTTCGACGATGTGGTGCTGGCCGACGACCTGCTTTTCGACCTCGGAGCGCAGACGGGCGGAGACCTCGGCGACCCGTCGAAGCAGAGCCACGTCGCGGTCTGTGGCCTGTGGTTCGTTCATGTAGTGAGATGGCTCGGCTGGGGGCAGCCGCCGAAAGGGGCGGCACGTGAGATGCCGGTTGGGCATCAGTGTCGCAGGAACCTGTCGTTAAACCCTGAGTTGTGGCAAGGATCGGAGCTCACGCAGCGACCTGAAAACCGTCGGGTTTTCGCGCTTGCGCAAAATTTCACAAGCCACTAGCTTTGGCGGGCTGTAACCGGGACGTAAATGCCATGACCTCGAAGTCTTCGCCCGACGGTTCGGGTGATCAGGGGCCGAAACCCTCGAGAAATCGAGATTCGGTCGATCGAAATTCGATTCAGTCAGCGTCGGCTGACGCCTTAGGTCACGGCATCACGATCGCCGTCTCGATCGCCATGTTCTTGTGGGTGGGCGATCGGTTGGATCGGTGGCTTGGCACTAGTCCGGTTTTGGCGCTCTTTGGCATGCTGTTGGGGGCCGCGGCCGGTTTCTACCGCCTCTATGCCCACATGGTTTTGGCGAAGCGCGAGGCTGATGTTGCGCACGACGAATCGTCGGAGAATGCGTCGTGAGGCACTGGATGACATATCTGGGGTTCTGCTTGCTGACTTTGGTTCTGGTGTCAGCCGGTTTGTGGCCCTGGCTTGAAGCATTCGAGCGGTCAGGCTTGGTCTGGGCTGCCGCCGGAAGTCTGGTGGTGCAGGGAGTTGCTTTTGGGCTGCTGATTGCGGTTCGCAGCCGAGAGCAAGGGTTGTTGCTGGGCATGGCCGGGGGGACAGCACTGCGGTTGGGTGCGCTCGCGACCGCCGGGTTGGTGGTGACCTTCGGGAGTTTCGAGATTGACGCTGCGGCGCTGGTGCTCGGGCTCGCCGGATTTCTTTTCGCACTCTCGTTGCTCGAAGCTCTCTTCGTGCGACGGTTGAACGGGAGATAGGTAGACGAGATGAGCCTTTCAGGTCTCCTTCTCGATGATGCAGTCGCAAACGTGAGCGCTTCGGCGTTGGCTGAAGAAAGTTCGTCTTCAGGGGCCATGCCGTTTGAAGAGCTCCCCGACTTCATTCAGCACCACATCGCTGACGGCGGTCTCGTCGAGTTCATGGGATTCCATGTCGACGTAAGCAAGCTGCACCTTCCGTCATTCCAGCTGGCCGGCATGACGATCGATCTGACGCCGACTCGTCATTTGGTCTTCATGATTGCGGCCGCGCTTCTGTGCCTCATCGTCTTCATTCCGATGGCTCGGTCGGCAGTTCGCCGCGATCCATCGAAGGCTCCGAGCGGGTTTTCCAACGCGATGGAGGCCTTGATCCTGTATTTTCGCGATGAGGTCGTGCGCAGGAACATCGGTCACGGCGCTGACGGCTACACGCCGTTCATCTTGACCATCTTCTTCTTCATCTGGTTCATGAATCTGCTCGGCCTTACGCCTCTGGGCGTTACGGCTACCGGCAACCTCTCCGTGACGGCTGCGTTGGCGCTCATCGCCTTTGTCGCCACCGAGATCGCCGGCATGCGAGCCCTTGGCCCGGCCGGGTACGCAAGCACGATTTTCTACATTCCCAAGGGTCTTCCGAACGGCTTGAAGCCCGTGATGTTGTTGATCATGACCCCGGTGGAATTTGCCGGAAAGTTGACCAAGCCCTTCGCGTTGGCCGTGCGTCTCTTCGCCAACATGATGGCCGGCCACACACTGATTTTGGCCGTGCTGGGGCTCATTTTCGTCTACCAGGGGTTCGGCATCGCCACGGGATCGGTCTTGATTGTCACCGTGATCATGGTGCTCGAGCTCTTCGTGGCCACGTTGCAGGCGTACATCTTCGCCATGCTGACCTCCGTATTCATTGGACTCATCCGCCATGCTCACTGATGCATTGACGTCAGTGGCCGGCGTTTGACGCAGGACCCAATCGTCCGGGCTTCCGGACACAACACCTCAACGAAACCAAGAGGACCGAAACAATGGTGCATGCTCTTCTCGCTGCTGTTCAGGACGCCGCCGGCGCCGCTGGAACCCCCGGCCTCGGCCTGATCGGAGCCGGTCTCGCGATCGGCCTGACCGTTATCGGTGCCGGCATGGGCATCGGCCGCATCGGTGAGGCGGCGGCTCAGGGGATCGCGCGTCAGCCCGAAGCGGTTGGCAACATCCAGACCGCGGCCATCATCTTGGCGGCTCTCATCGAGGGCGCGGCTCTCTTCGGCCTGGGTCTCACCTTCCTGAAGTTCTGAGTCGAACGTCGATCGAATCGACTGGACGATTGGGCCCGGGTGGGGGCATCAGCTCCCACCCGGGAGTCCGGTTCGGCTTCGATTTTCGTTCTCACGCTCATTGGGAGAACCCGTACATGATGTTTTCACGAACGTTGTCGATCACAGGCACGGCTCTGCTCGCCTCTCCGGCCATGTTGATGGCCGCTGAGGGCGGCAGCGGGGGAGTGTTTTCGGTCAATCCGGGGCTTTCGATCTGGACGACCGTAATCTTTCTCCTTTTGCTTGGCGCCCTTTGGAAGTTTGCCTGGGCTCCGCTTCTGGGCGCAGTCGAGGCCCGTGAAGAGCGCATTCAGTCGGCGCTCGATACGTCGCGGGAGCGGCACGAAGAAGCAGAAAAGCTTCTGGCCGAGCACAAGGCTCAACTCGGTGACGCCCGTCGTCAGTCAGGAGAAATTCTGGCTGAGGCGCGTACGGCAGCTGATCGCCTGCGCAAGGAGCTTGAAGAGAAGGCGCGTGAAGAGGCTCAGGGCATCGTCGCCGCTGCCCGTCGCGAGATCGAGCGCGAAAAAGACCAAGCCCTCGCGCAGTTGCGTGAAGAGTCGGTCGATCTGGCGCTGTCTGCTGCGGCAAAGCTGCTGGGCGAGCGCGTTGACGCGGCGCGTGACCGCGACCTGATCGTTTCGTTTCTCGACTCGGTGAAGCCAGGCAACGGCAAGCAGGGAGCCGAGGCGTGAGAGACGAAACTGTAGCGCGCAACTACGCTCAGTCGCTGTTTGACCTGGCCCTGCGGCACGAAGGTCTCGCCGCCTATCAGAGCGGGATTGAGACGGTTGCTGCGCTGCTCGACGAAAACCCGAAGTTCCGGCTCTTTGTCGAGACCCCTCGCATTGATGCCCGTGACAAGAAAGAGGTGGTGCGCAAGGCATTTGCCGATGCGCTGCCCAAGGGCTTGCTCAA
>CAYVPD010000062.1:0-7403 GCA_964453545.1 uncultured Gemmatimonadaceae bacterium | reverse complement strand
GCCCGAAGATCTTTCTCAGAGGGACGGCGAGTGTGATCACCATTCCGACGCCTGAGAAGATCGCACCAGCAACGAAGTAGGGTGCAAAGATCGTGGCATGCCACCCGGGCACGATGCCCATGGCGAAGTCCCACGAAACCACCGAGTGCACCGAGAGCACCAGCGGCGTCGCAAGGGCAGCCAAGAAGATGTAGGCCTTGCCGAAGTGGTGCCACTCGCGATCTGAGCCCTTCCAGCCAAGGCTCACAAACGAGTAGAACTTCTTGCGAATGCCCGTGGCCTGATCCCGAGCTGCAGCGAGGTCGGGAATCGTGCCGAGGTAGAAGAAGACGGCCGACACCGTGAAGTAGGTGGTGACGGCAAAGACGTCCCAGACCAGCGGCGAACGGAAGTTCGGCCACAGGTAGCGCTGGTTCGGATACGGAATCAGCCAATACGCGTGCCAAACCCGGCCCACGTGAATGAGTGGGAAGAGTCCCGCCGTCATCACGGCAAACACCGTCATGGCCTCAGCCAGACGATAGACCGACTGACGCCACGGTGCCCGGAACAGGAAGAGAATCGCGGAAATCAGCGTGCCGGAGTGCGCGATACCGACCCAAAATACGAAGGTCGTGATGTAGGCACCCCAGCCCACGGGCGAGGTCAGACCGCTGACCCCGATGCCGCGATAAATCTGCCAGCCCCAGGAGGCCAGGAAGATGCCGACCCCGACGATGGCGAGGCCGAACAGCGCCCACCAACCGCCACCGGGGCGGGACAGAACCTTGAGAATGTCGCGATTGACCTGCGAGTGCTGCGGCAGGTCGGGGTGCGTCAAGGCACCCCTGCGCTGGGCTTCAGTTAGCGTCGTGTTCGACACTGTGTCGTCTCCGGACTCAGGCTACGGTCGTCGATGAGTGGACTGCGATCATCAATGATCGCCCGCGGCCACCTCGTGGAAGGTGACCTTCTTCTGGTAATTCACGGCGGGCTGGGTGTTGATGAGCGCATCGAGCACCCGGTACGTCCGCTCGTCGTTGACCTTCTTCGCCACCGTTGACTCGGGATCTTTGATGTTCCCGAAGACGATGGCTTCTGCCGGACAGCTCTGCTGACAGGCGGTAACGATCTCTCCATCGTGCACGCCGCGCCCTTCGAGGCTGGCCCGGTTCTGGCCGTCTCTGATGCGCTGTACGCAGAAGGAGCACTTCTCCATGACCCCGTTTGCGCGAACCGTGACATCGGGGTTGTAGGCCCAATTCAGCGGCGCCGGCACATCGGTGTACGTGTACCAGTTGAAGACGCGCACCTTGTAGGGGCAGTTGTTGGCGCAGTACCGCGTACCCACGCACCGGTTGTAGATCTGACCGTTGAGGCCGTCAGGCGTGTGGTAGGCCGCAAACACCGGACAGACCGGCTCACACGGCGCGTTTCCGCAGTGCTGACAGAGCATCGGCAGATGGCGAACATCGACCGGCCCTGCGTGGTGCGCATCGACGATCTCGTAGTACCGCTCGATGCGAATCCAGGCGAGGTCACGACCCATCGCGACCTGATCTTCGCCCACCCATGGCACGTTGTTTTCGGACTGACAGGCCACGACGCAGGCCGAACAGCCGGTGCACTTGTCGAGGTCGATCGCCATGGCCCAACGTGGCGTCTCGGGATCGGAGTAGTCACCGTACTGAGATCCCGGCAACGGGAAGTCTTTCGACTCACCGTCGGTCTCAACCGGCACCACGCCGCCCATGAGCTGCATCTCGGACAATCCGTGATGCCCGCCCTCACCACCATGACCCTCTTCGGCGCCGTGATCGCCCTCAGCTTCGTGACCCGCATCACCACCATGCTCTGCGGCGGCGTCATGGTCAGAGCCGTGACCCAGCGCAGCTAGCTGCACCGCAGGCGCGATGTTGCGATCGTGCTGGGTGTCGGTGCCCGCGATGGTTGCGAGCTTGTAGCGGCGACCCGTCGGGGCCACCGAAACCGTCGTTGCCTGCAGAACCAGCGCACCCGACGGCTGCTCTGCCTCGGCAGGCAGCAGGCTCAGCGCATTGACGCCACGGCCCGTACCGTACCGGCCTCCGTTGGTCCGGCCGCCGCCCATGGCGAGCGCAACCGTGTCTTCGCGAACACCCGGATAGGTCCAGACGGGCACCTCGAGCGAACCATGGGGCGACGAGATCGAGACAACGTCGCCGTCACGCACGCCGAGCCGCTCGGCGGCATCGGGGTGCATCTCGACCCACGAGTGCCAGGCCAGCTTCGAGACCGGGTCGGGCAGCTCCTGCATCCAGGGGCTGGTGGCAAACTTGCCGTCGCCGAAGCGGGGTGACGGATAGACCACCAGCGTGAACTCGCCATCGCCATCAAACGAAGGCGCCTCAAAGCTCAATGCAGCGTCGGGCGACTGCAGCGCAACCGACGTCTCAGCGGGAGCCTCACCAGCGTTCAGGAAGCCATCTTTGAGCACCTGCTTCCACCAGGCCTCGAAGCCGACTCCGCCGCCCACCTGGGCGTGAACTGCCTGCCAGCGCGCCACGAGATGCTCGTACACCGTCGCAGGGCCCAGCGCACGACCCAGACGGGCCGCGACCGAGAGCAGTACGTCACCGGTCTGTTTCGAATCGAAGTGCGGCACCGGCTGCATGGCAGGCTGCTGCACCGCGAACAGACTCTGGCGCGGGTTCGAATCACCCCACGCCTCAAGAAAGTGGCGATCGGGCAGAATCAGGTCGGCGAGATCGCTCGTCTCATCGGGCTCCGACGCAAACGAGACCTTGAAGCCGACGTTACCGAAGGCTTCGGCAAAGCCCGAACCAGCCGGCAGTGAGTAGGCTGGGTTGGCCCCGTGCACCAGGGCCACGGAGACCTGACCGGCACCCATGCGGGAGATCACCGCGGCGAGATCGCCGTATGGAGCGGCAGTCACCGACGGAAGATTGTCGGCGAGGCGCACCGTGCGGCCGACGTTGCCGGCCACCGAGTTCAAGATGTGAACCGCAACATGTGCTGCGGTCGCACCGCGATGCTGCGCCGCGAGACCCGGCCCGATGGCGAGCGAGGGACCGTTGGCAACAAAGCGACGGGCGAGATCACGAATCGTCTCGGCATCAAGACCCGAGGCGGCAGCCGCCGTCTCGACGTCATAGCCGGCGAGCACCTCGCGCCAGGGGCCTGCATCAGCACCGCCAGCGGCGATCTCTGCTGCCATGCCCAGAGCCACGGCAGCCTCGGCACCCGGCTTGATCGGCATCCACTCGTCGGCGTTCTGGCCCGTCAGAGACAGACGCGGACCGACGAAGACGAACTGACCTTTCTCCTGATGATCATCGACTGAGCTCATGCGCGAGAACGCACGGCTGTAGGCGACCGGAGACCCCCAGGTCTCAAGGAAGTCGGCGCCAAACGAGATCAAGAAGTGAGCGGACTCCATGTCGTACCGGGGAACCCCGTCGCGGCCAAAGGCGATGCGCGTGGCCTCGCGAAGCGCAGCCTCGGAGAGACCGTCGTGCTGGACTGCCGTGCCGTTGACCGCCTCGAGAAACCGCGAGGCGAGGTCAGACATGGTCGGGCCCATGGCGCCGTGAATCATCACGACCTCGCCATTGGCACCCTGCAGCTGCTCGGCGAGAAGCGCCTCGGCCTCATCCCACCCGATCGGCTGGAGCGCGCCATTAACGCGACGCATCGGTCCCGTGAAGCGGTCGGGGTGATACAGCCCCTGGATCGACGCATGACCACGCGAGCAAAGCGCGCCGCGCGACACGTCATGATTGGGGTTGCCTTCAACCTTGACGACTCGACCCTCGCGAGTGCGCACCCACATGCCGCACCCGGCGTCACAGCCGCCGCAGACCGTCGTGTACCAGGTGGCTACACCGGGCGTGATGTCTTCGGGCGGAACCACGTAGGGCAGGAGTTTCTCGACCCCTTCGGTCGAGCATCCCGTCACCGTGGCTCCTGCGCCTCCGACGCCCAGAACCTTGAGAAAATCCCGCCTCTTGATGCCGTTGCTCATATGTCGCAGGTCCCGAGAATCAGTAATGACAGACGGTGCAGTCGCGGTTCGCGCCCTGCTCGACGTGGCACGAGATGCACCACCCCATCTTGCCTTGGCCCCACGCCGGATCGGGCTCGACCAACACGCCCTTTTCCTGGATCTGGCCATGACACTGCTGGCACTGCAGGCCGGCATTGATGTGGCGCATGTGGGGGAAGTGCACGTGGTCGGCGACCTTGTGAATGCGCACCCACGGAATCGACTCGCCGTTCTGGGCGTACTCCAGAACTTTGGAGATCTGCTCCTGAGCCTCCGGCGTCGCGCCGCGCACCATCGTGTGGCAGCCGACGCAGGTGCTTACCGGAGGAATGCCCGCATCAACGCTGCGCTCCGCCGAGAAATGGCAGTATTGGCACTCCATCTGGTACGTTCCCGCGTGCACGTTGTGCGGGAACTGAATGGGCTGCGGGTTGGGCGCCTGGGCCTCGACCGCGGGAGCGGGGGCAGGCTCATCTTGCGCCTGAACAAACGTCAGGCTGCCTGCTGTTGCGAGGGCCAAAGCGGCCCCGATCATCCAATGCGTCTTCATTACGACCGAACCGTGATCGGCGGCGAAAAATGTGGGGTATCTCACCCGGCTTGCGAACCGTCGCGACTCAGCGCGACAAAAAGCCCGTGCAAGGTAGAGAAAGCCCCTGACGAGTGTCAACGAAAAATCCGTGGAATTACGTACAGCCCTCGGGAACCCTTTTGGTTCCATTCGGGGTTCAAAATAGGCCGTCCGAGGTGCGCAGTTCACCCCGATTCCATACGTGAGTTCCCGCCGAGCGAACGCCGATTTTGACTTCCCTGTCCCGCGGGTCTTCCGCTGCTCCATCTCCCAGTTCGTTTGACTGGGGTCATCATGCTGTTCCCTCAGAAGGCCATGTTGCGGTACGCTTCGGCCCCCTGAGGTTGCAGTTTGCGCGCCAAGGCGACGAACTCCGGCTGCGCTGGAAACGCGACGGCGAAACGCAGCCCGAAGAAGAGGCATGGACCCGCTGGGCCACCACAGACTGGCCGGGTGACATCGTGCTGGTCCCGGCACTGCCTGACCGGCTCGTCGTAGTGAAGCCCGATGAAGAGTTCCGGTTGCTTCAGGGCGCGCGGGCGCGCCTGCTCGTGCGGGTGCCCCTTTGGCTGGAGGTGCGCACGCGAGACGAGGCTGAAAGCGCCGTCGTGCAGATTCCCACCGCCGTGATGTCAGACACCTGGTGGGGCACGCTCGAAGAGGGCGAGTTGGGCTACTGGCTGCCCACTCGGGGACGCCGCAAACTCTCTGACGCTGACTTCCAAGAGCATTTGTGCATCTGCCCGCTTCAGCTTGAAAACCGTTCCGGCGAAGACCTGCGGGTCGACAAGATCGCGTTGCGCATGGCGCACCTCTCGCTCTACCGCCAGCACCAGCGGTTCTGGTCTGACGTGACGCGCGTGCGCTACCTCGGGGAAGACACCGGCAGTCGCCTCGACATCGAGGGGCGTCCGCCCGCCGAGGCGGCTGATGCCGAACTTCTGACCGAGCCCCGCGTCGAACTCGAACGTGGCTTCACCGCGCGCACCTTTGCCCGCTTGCGTTCGAGTTTCGGGGGATGGCGATGATGCTGCCCTCCCTCGTGCTGCAAGATTCGGGGTCGAGTGACGAGGCCAACAGACTCATGGAGTGGTTGGGCGCGATTGACGCCGGAACACTCATCCGAACGGCGGCATGGCTGTTCATCGGACTTCCGATCGCGCTGGCCATCTCTCGCTGGGCACGGGCGTGGGTGGCTCACAACGCCAACCCACAGCGCGGACTGATCGTCGGCAAGGCGATCTGGTATGCTGGCCTGCTCGCCATCATCGTCACCGTACTGCTCGAGCTCGGCTTTTCGCTGACCCCGCTTCTTGGCGCCGCCGGTGTGCTCGGTGTCGCACTCGGTTTTGCGTCTCAGACGTCGGTGTCTAACGTGATCAGCGGTTTCTTTCTCATGGGAGAACAGCCGTTTGTCGTGGGCGACCTGATCGAGGTGGGCACGCACCGCGGCGTTGTGCAGTCGATCGACATGATCTCGGTCAAGCTGCGCACCTTCGACAACCGGTTCATACGCATTCCCAACGAGACGCTGGTGAAGAGCGAGGTGGTCAACGTGACCCGGTATCCGATCCGGCGCGTCGATGTGCTGGTCGGCGTGGCCTATAAAGAAGACATCGACCACGTGCGGCGCGTGCTGCTCGAGGTGGCGCGAGCCAACCCGCTGTGCTTGATGGAGCCCGAGCCCATCATCTTGTTTCAGGGTTATGGCGAATCGTCACTCGACTTCAAATTCGGCGTGTGGGCCACGCGCGAAGATTTCTTCAAGCTGAAAAATGAGATCCACCGCGACATCAAGGTGGCGTTTGACCGGGCCGGCATCGAGATTCCGTTTCCCCACCGCACCTTGTATGTCGGTGCGCAGACCGATCCTTTCCCTGTTCGTATTCTCTCAGAGACGACGGATCGATCCATGGCGGCGCCCCCATCGCCGGTCGAGACTGAAGCCAATGCTCCAGAACCCGATGCTCCGGAGTCCACACCATGAACTCTGAATCCAACTCGCCTGCCGCCCAGCCTTCGGCCGACCCGTCAAACCCGTCAGCGGGAGCAGGGCCGGCCTCGCAGGGTCGTCATATTGCAACCATCAGCTCTGACAGTCGGTTCTGGGATGTCTTTGTCGAATTTGATGACGACCCGAGCCGGGTAGGATCGTTCGGAGCTCGTCTTTGTTTTTCGCCATCAGACGCCGACGACGCCTCTGAAGCCGTTCGCACCACGACGATTCTGATCGAGCCGTCGTATGAAGAGGTGCTCTACCGGGCGCGCGCCTTTGAGGTACATCAGCTGGTCGGGCTGTTGCGCAGCTGTTTGCCGGACTGACGCACGCTTCGCCGTCCTGTGGCGTGCGCCCAACGGCGGCTGACTGACCCCTGGCGACCTGACCCACGCTGACTTTACCCGTGCTGACTTGACCCCTCACGATTGCAGAAGCCGCAAGTATCAGTACTTTAAGGGGCTTCGCTTTCCGTCTTCATGCTGATGTCGAGGAGATTCCCGTGGCCATTTACCGGACACTCTTTTATGGCGAGGTCACCGTGGGTGTCGGTGGCCGGATTACCATTCCTCAAGACATGCGTGACAAGATCGGTCTGAGCGAGGGTGATGCGCTCACCGTGCGCGTCGAAGAGAACCCTCGGGGCGCTCGCCAAATGGTGATTTGGCGGACCGAGGTGACCGAGCCCGAAGAGGAGTAGCACCTCAGGCCCAAAATCACGGGCCAGCCAAGGCGCTCCAGCGTACCAGTCGGGGTAGCCCACCCTGGCCGTCGTGGATCCAGCCGGGAGCTGGAAATGCCATGGTTTCCAG
>CAYVPD010000061.1:0-7410 GCA_964453545.1 uncultured Gemmatimonadaceae bacterium | reverse complement strand
ATGAATTCCGGATTCACGGCCAGCGCACGTGCAATGCCGATGCGCTGACGCTGCCCGCCTGAGAACTCATGTGGAAACCGATCGAGCTTGTCAGCCGACATGCCGACCTGCCGCAAGAGTTCGACGGCTTGATCGCCGCGCTCGTCCGGCCGGCCGATGTTGTGCAGAGTGAGCGCATGCGTGAGCACGGTGCCGATGCGCTCACGCGGGTTCAGACTCGCAAAAGGATCCTGGAAAATAATCTGCATGCGGCGCCGAAAGGCCCGCAGTTCACGAGGGCTCAAAGTGGTCAGATCGGTGCCATCGAAATGCACGTGGCCCGACGTCGCCTCTTCGAGTCGCAGCAGCAGGCGCCCGACTGTGGTTTTGCCTGACCCGCTCTCGCCGACCAATCCCAGTACCTCACCCTGCCGGATGGTGAACGAGACGTTTTCCACCGCGCGCACTTCAGCTTTGTTGCCCCCTAGCATTGGGCCACGCACCCGAAAGTGCTTTGTCAGTTCGTCAACCCGAACCAACTCGCGGCTCATGCGTCAGCTCCCGCACCGAGGTGCAGATCGCGCCAGCGATGGCAGCGCACGGCGTGCATGTCAGACACCGATTGGAGCTCGGGTGCTTGCTCCCGGCACTGAGACACCGCGTATTCACACCGGTCGTTGAAGCGGCAGCCTGCACCGAGCTGACTTAGGGCAGGAACATGGCCTGCTATCGTCGGCAGTCGGCGCGTTCGCTGGCCCCGACCCAGTCGAGGGATCGATGCGATCAACCCTGCGGTGTAGGGCATGCGTGGCCGCCTGAAAATTTCAGCTACCGGACCCCGTTCAACCACCTGTCCGGCATACATCACAACAACGTGCCGGGCCATTTGAGCTACGACACCGAGATCGTGCGTAATGAAGATGATCGCCATGCCGAGACGAGACTGCAGCTCTTCCATAAGGTCGAGAATTTGCGCCTGAATTGTGACATCAAGGGCGGTCGTCGGCTCGTCAGCGATCAGAAGGCTCGGATTACAGGCGAGGGCCATGGCAATCATAACGCGTTGGCGCATGCCTCCTGACAGCTCGTGTGGGTGGCTGTCGATGCGACGCTGAGGCTCAGCAATGCCGACCATGGAAAGCAGCTCCAGTGTGCGCTTCCGGGCCTCGGTGACCGAAATCGCATCTTGCTCCAGCAGTACCTCGGCGATCTGGTCACCTACGGTATGCACCGGGTTCAGGCTAGTCATCGGCTCCTGAAAGATCATGCCGATTTCGCGTCCTCGAATCGTTCGGATCTCCGCCTCGGATAGAGTTGTGAGGTCGGTGCCGCGAAAGTGGATGGATCCGCCGGTGATTTGACTCACTCGGGTGGGCAGCAGTCGTGTGATCGACAACGCTGTGACGGACTTGCCCGAGCCGCTCTCGCCAACGATGGCCACGGTCTGACCGGCGTGTGCGCTGAAGGTCACCCCGTCGACAGCCTTGAGCGGGGCGCGTCCCGAAAGCAGGAAGCTCGTCTGAAGGTCCTGCACGTGCAGCAGGGGGCTTTCCTCTACCGGGGTCATCGCAGGCCGAGCTCGTCCAAGGCATCGGCCACCCCGTCCAGGTGGGCCAAATTCATCGAAGCGTAGTTGGGTGCGAGTACGACACCGTCGCCCCCGGCCCGATAGGTCGCCATGATGGAGCGGTAGACGATATCTCGTGAGCAGCGGGCTGCATCTGGGCTTGACCGTGGGGCGTCGACTCCGATTCCCATGAAGACTTGGGCACGCCCTTCGACTCCGCGCACGGCATCGGCGCACTGGCCGAAGACATAAGTGTCAGGGTCCATGCCAGCCGAAATGAGCTGATCGAAGGGGGCCTCACTGAAGCCCAGAATGCGGAAAAGTGCTCGCGTTGCCTCATCAGGCTCGAAATCCCGTAGGATCGTCGTGCGTAGGGCGGCCATCTCGCGCACCCAGATCTCACCTGCCTGATGCTGATAGGTGATGGGCTTCACGAAGTCGGCGTATCGTGTTTGCTCGGCCCATGGCCACTGGGCGCGACGGAAAATGTTGAAATGGTTGCGGTTCCAGACGTTCAGGCCAAAGGGCAGATCGGGTCGACACCACTTGACCAGGCCATAGAGCTCGCGGTCGAGGTCTTTGTTGCGCTCGAGCCAGAATTTCTCCCAGATCAACGCCTCGGGATTGTTCAAAAGTACGCGCAGGAAGGTGATCAGGGTGCCGTCGGCAAAGGAGCGGCCGGCTGCAGCCTCTTGCATGAAGTCGTAAAGCCGCAGCAAGGCTTCCCGGCAGCGCTCAACGTTGATTCCGCGTTCGAGTGCCTCACGTCGTGAGGCTTCTGAAAAATCACCGGGTGCCCCCCCCCGAATCAGTGTGTCGAGCGGCGAGTTCCGCTCGTTGCACCACATGACTCCGTCGATATCGTGGTTGCGTACCTGATCTTCGATCATCGAATGAATCCAACGACGATATTCGGGGTGCGACGTTGAGGGCTCGCTTCCGATACGACCGAAGAGATCGACCTCCATAGCCTGCGGCAGGTTGGGGACCTCGACCGATCCCGCCGATCCGTGACCGGCGTACTTGAAGAAGGGCTCCATCAATTCGATGTAGACCTTCATTCCCCGCTCGTGAGCCGCGGGCACCACCAACTTGAGAATATCCTTCCCCTCAAACTCCGGGTCGCGACTACGGTAGTCGGCCATGAAGGTGTCGCGATAGTAACGCGGATCCGGGTCAAAGTAGGCTCCCCCCCGCATTTGATAGGGCTCGGGCACCCCGTGATCGGGCCAACCGTCGATGTCGTGGCTGATCGAGCGGCCAGACTTGAGGCCGAGCCAACTCACGGTGCCAAGCATTAGCACATTGACTCCGACTCTCTGCTGCAGAGTGTTGAGTACTGCGTCGACCCCTTCGTCGATAAAGCTGATCGGACTGACCTGAATGCCAATGAACCGCTCAGAAGGATTCGAGGTCATGATGCACTCCGTGCGGCGCGGGTGAATCGCGTGAGGCGTGTGATGGCCTCTTGGATTAGAGGGAGTGGCTGCAGGTAGCTGATGCGGATGTAGTCGGAACTCGGGTGGCCGAACATTGTGCCAGGAAACACCATAACCCCCGTCTCGCGCAGCAGCGCCTCGCAGAAATCCGGAGCCGGCATCCCAGAACTCGACACATTGGTGTAGACGTAGAATGCCCCTCCGGGGTGGCCATAGGTGAAGCCAGCCTCGTCGAGGGCGGGCATCAACCAGGCACGCCGCTCGGCGTATTGGTGCATCATGGCGTCAATGGGCTCCTGCGGACCCTCAAGGGCAGCGAGCGCGGCGTGCTGACTGATTGTGCAGGCGTTTATCGACAGCGTATGCCGCGGCTCGGTCAGCATTTCGACAAGGTCAGCGGGTGCCGCGAGGTACCCGACGCGCCAGCCAGTCATCGCATAGGTCTTGGAAAACCCGTTGAGCGTGACGGTGCGTTCCTTCATGCCTTCGAGTGAGGCGATGGAGAGGTGCTCGTTGGGGGCATAGACCATGCGCGCATAGATTTCGTCAGCGACGATGATCAGGTCGTGCCGTCGTGCAAGTTCGGCAATCGCACGAATGCGTTCGGGCGGGGTGACCGCGCCGGTTGGATTGTTGGGCGACACAAGTACGAACATGCGCGTGCGAGGCGTGATGCGCTTCTCGATCTCATCCACATCGAGTGCAAAATCATCGGCCTCGTAGGTCGGTACGGGAACGGGGACTCCGCCGCACAGGCGCACCGCCGTGTCATAGGTGGTGAAGCGCGGGCTCGTGATCAGCACCTCGTCGCCGGGGGTGCAGAGGCCGAGCATGGTGAGCATGATAGCTTCTTGCGCCCCGGCCGTGACGACGATCTCGTCGGGCGTGTATTCGAGTCCATAACGACGGGCTAGGTTGGCTGCGATGGCCTCTCGCAGGGGGGCGATGCCCGTGGGGCCCGTGTAGTGATGCTGGTTGGCGTCGAGCGCCGCTTTGGCCGCATCAACGATATGCTTCGGGGTATGAAAATCGGGGTCGCCGCGCCCTAGCGCGATCACATCGTTGCGTTGTGCCGCGATCTGGAGCATGCGTGTGCGAAATGCGCCGTCTTCTTCGACGATGCGGGGGGCCAGTTGGTCATGCAACCGGCTCATCCGTGCAGCCTCCGGCCGGCGACGAATGTGGTTGTGACCCGTTCCAGCGCCATGAGATCTTCATCGGGGCGTCCGTCAACCACGATCAGGTCGGCCTCCTTGCCGACTTCGAGAGTGCCAATTCGGTCGTCCATTTTCGACAGTTGTGCGGCTCGAACCGTGATCGCGGCCAGCGCATCGACCGCATCACGGCAGACCCCGACCTTGACCATGTGCAAAAGCTCGGGTGCAATTACGTCATGTTCCACAGCGGGACTGCCTGCGTCCGTCCCGAAGACAATTGGCACACCCGCCCGCGCCGCCCGCACGAGACCCTCGTACCGGGTCGGGTCGGCGATGGCCTTCTGTCGCTCGGCGATCTTCCACTCGGGAATACCGAAGCGGCGCGCGATATCGGGCTGGCTCTGCTGCACAAGTGGGGCAAATGTTGTGACCACTGGAATGCCACGGTCGAGCAACAGCTGAATGGTGGTGTCACTCATGGACCCACCGTGCTCAACGCAGTCAACACCGAAACGAGCCACTCGCTCGATGCATGTGTCATAGGTTGCATGGGCGGTGATGGGCAAGCCGTTGCGATGGGCTTCGTCGATGACGGCCTCAAGCTCAGCATCGGTGAATTCGAGGCGATCATGGCATGCCATGATCTTGATCAGGTCAGCTCCACCGCGCACCTGCTCGCGCACAGCGCGGCGCATCTCGTCAGCCCCACTAGCCTCGCGGCAGACCCAGTACGTGTGGCCGCCCGTCTGGATTATCGCAGCGCCGCTGACCTTGAGGCGCGGACCGGGCACGATGCCCTGTTCGACTGCCTGCTTGGTGTACAGGTTCATGTCATGAAAGCCTAGGTCCCGCACGAGCGTCACGCCCGCACGCAGGCACTTCAGCATGTTGCCAGCCGCCTTGAACGCAGAGATAGGCCTGGGGTCATCCATCGACTGTCGGGCCAAGTCGTGAATGCCATCCCAGTTCAAGTGCGCGTGGCTGTTGATCAAGCCAGGCATGATTGTGCCCCGGATCTCTTCAATTCTTGGGGCCTCAGACCGCAGTTCGGAGCGGGCTCCGACACCCTGGATGATTCCGTTGTCGAACTCGATGAATCCGTCTTCGATCAGCTCGCCGGCCATGGTCAGCACACGACCTGCGAGGATATGGTGCGCCGCCGGCAGGTCAAACATCGGCTTGGTGATGCGGTCGTACTTCCAGGCTGCGGGTTCGGGCATCGTCAGAGTCTCAGGTCGAAGGGTTCGTCAGATCTCATCCGTCGATCAGCACTACAGTGTGGGGTCGCTCCATGGCCCGATTTCGACGATCTCTGTCTGAATGCCCAGTTCTGCGCCTAGCGCACGAAGATCATCCAATACGGCGTTCTCCAGTGGTATTCCGGCCCTGGCTTTACGGGCAACGCGCCGCGCCTCTTGTTCGCCGGGAATCAGGATTTCGCTGAAGCCAGGGCGTAGGGCGCGTGATTTCACCATCGCAGTGAAGTCGTTCATGCGCTGCTCGAATTCGTCGCGCGGCATGAACCATTCGATGTCGATTGCGGTCAGGGAGTGGCTAACGTCCATGCGGCCCTCGACCGCATAGGGTACGAGGCCGTAGCCGCCACCGCCGAGCACGCCGGTGAGCACATCGGTCATGAAGGCAAGCCCGTAGCCTTTGTAGGTGCCAATGCCCAGCAGTGCGCCCGCCATGGCCGCCTCGGGGTCGTCGGTCTCATGACCATCGGGCGTCAGCGCCCAGTCGAGTGGCATCGGCTCACCTGCATCGGCCTGCCAGCGCATCATGCCCTTGCCAGCTGTTGTCAGTGCGATGTCGAGGATCGCGTGATAGCCCAACCCGGTCGGTGCAGCGATACCCCACGGATTGGTGCCAACCGCACCCTCACGCCCACCCCACGGGGCCATCTCGGGGCCCGCGTTTGTATAGGCGATGCCGACGCAGCCCGCGTCGGCTGCCAGCGAGGCATGCACTGCGCTCGAGCCGAAGTGGGTGGAGTTGCGCACGATCACTTGGCCCACGCCACACACCTTGGCTTTATCGACGGCCAGTTGCATCGCGCGGTTCGCCGCAACGGTGCCGATGCCATTGTGGGCATCGACGAGTGCAAGTGCCGGGCTTTCCTTCACTACCGTCCACGCAGCCGTGGAGTCGATGAGCCCTTGGCGAATGCGCTCCTGATAGCGTCGCAGACGCTTGACTCCCTGCCCATGGCCCGGGTGAAAGCGCTGTTCAGAAAAGAGCAGGGCACCCCCGAAGATTTCGGCGTCGTCGTGCGACAGGCCGATCGCCTGAAGTACGTCGATGACAAAGCTGCCAAGGCTGTCTCGCGTCACCGCAGTGAGAGAAATCAAGGGACGTAGGATCCTGGTTCCGGGTGAAGTCTGGGGGCT
The DNA here is from genome assembly GCA_964453545.1 of uncultured Gemmatimonadaceae bacterium. GTDB lineage: Bacteria > Gemmatimonadota > Gemmatimonadetes > Longimicrobiales > Gaopeijiaceae > Gaopeijia. The sequence goes on along the minus strand of CAYVPD010000061.1, from coordinate 878 downwards.
TTGTGGCGGCCGAGCGGGTTCGCTTGACAAGCAGGAGCGAAGACCGGCACGTTGCGTCCACGTTTTGTCGATTGCCGACAATCTACAGATTACGACGTTGACGGCGTCGGGGCAAATCGCCACCAACCTGAGACAAAGGAGTACGTAAGCGCATGTCCTACAAGGCTTTGCTGGAGCGGATGGGCGCGGTAAACGACCTGCTCTGCTCGCAATCGCTCCTCAGTTGGGACGCGCGAACCATGATGCCCTCAGGTGGGGCTGAGACGCGGGCCAAGCAGATGGCGACCCTGACCGTGCTCGCCCGCAACCACCTGGTGGCTGATGAGACTCGCCACCTGCTTGATGCGGCCGATGCCGAGGTCGCAGCTTTGCCAGCCGACGGAGTCGAGCGTACGATCTGCGCGCAGGTGCGAGAGGCGATTGACTATCACCTGCGTATTCCAGGGGAGTTGGTGCATCGTCGTGCCGAGATCGGTGCCTATGGCCATCACATCTGGGCCGATGCGCGGGCGCGCGACGACTTTGAGTCATTTGTGCCGGTGCTTGACGACACCGTTGCACTGAATCAGCAGATGGCCGAATGCATCGGCTACGAAGAGCATCCCTACGACGCGCTCATGTACCGGTTTGAACCCGGCGAGACGGTAGCGTCTCTCCAGCCGCTTTTTGCCGCGCTACGCGAGGGACTGCTGCCACTGGTGCGTGCCATCGGCGAGCGCGAGTCTCCACGAGTCGACTTTCTGCAGCGACCCTTTGACGTTTCCAAACAATTGGGATTCGCGCTGCGCATGGCTCAGCGCGTCGGCTATGACACAGACCGTGGGCGTCTCGACCTCACCGTGCACCCATTTGAGATCTCGTTCACTCGCAATGACGTT
>CAYVPD010000060.1:0-7655 GCA_964453545.1 uncultured Gemmatimonadaceae bacterium | reverse complement strand
ACCGCACCTCGCCCGTGGTCTCGTTGGGCAGGCCTCCGATACGTAGCGGGGCGCAGGCTGACGTCTCGAAGTGGGCTTCCATCGCCGCGAGCTTCGCAGGTTGCTCGCGAGCCACCAAGCGTGCTGAAACATCTCCGCTGAGCGGCTGAAGTAGCGCCACGATCGCAGCAAACGTCGCCGAAATAGCGAGGCCCTTGCGATGGAATTCCCGGTCCGGCGACTTGAGCAGTTTGAAGGCGTGAATGGTCGCCGCACTGAAGGCTGTGGCCACGTAGGCCGCCAGCAGCATGTGGATCGTGTTGGCGATCCAGAAGGGATTGGTCATCGCCGCGATCGGATCGATGACCGCGGCCGACTGTGCGTCACCCGGAATGAAGCCTTTGGGAGAGTTCATCCATCCATTGACGGCCAGCACGAAGAGCGCGGAAGCCGCCCCCGAGATGGCCACCACGACACCGGCAGCAAAGTGCGCTGCCTTGGAGATGCGCCCCCACCCGTAGAGATAGATGCCGAGAAAGATGGCTTCGGTGAAGAACGCGAAGCCCTCGAGCGAGAACGGCATGCCGACGAGCGGGCCGGCGACCTCCATGAACTTTGGCCAGAGCAGGCCAAGCTCAAACGAAAGCACCGTACCCGATACCGCTCCAACGGCAAAAAACAGCGCCAAACCCCGTGCCCATGCACGTGTGAGACGCAGATATACCCGGTCGCCCGTCTTCAACCAGAGACCCTCGGAAATCAGCATCAGCGCTGGCAGGCCGATGCCGATCGCGGCAAACACGATGTGAAAGGCCAGCGACAGGGCCATCTGGGAGCGGGCAGCAAGAAGATCACTCATGCGGCGCAGTACCCATGCAGTTCTGGCTTGTGCCAAAAAGGTACAAGCCGGGCGCGACGATCCGTTTTCACGGCATTATCTTTGGGGTTGCGGTGATCTTGACCCCGTTCGCCTTCCCTGAGTCTCTCAGCCCGTTACGTCTGCCATGACCGACGATTTCAAACTGCCCGAACTGCCCTCTGACGAGGAGCTGGGAATTGCAGATGAGCCGTCTGCTGACGAGCCTGGCGAGCGGGCTGCAGCGGGATCCGGCGCAGGCGCTGATGTCCCCATCATCGTGGGCGATGTCGGTGCACCCCCTGCACCCGTGCCTTCTGAAGCTGCGCGTGCAAACGGCACGTGGACGGCGGGTCTGCTTACTCTGGTCGTGCTTCTTATCGGCGGATGGCTGAGCAGCAGCTACCGATCCATGCCGTCTCCGGAGGCGGCCAATGCGCCCGACACCGTGTTTTCGTCAGCGCGAGCGCTGGCCACCGTGGTCGACCTCGCCCGCGCGCCGCACCCCCCAGGATCGCCTGAGCACGACCGTGTGAGGGGTGTGCTCGTCGAGCGCCTTGAGGCCCTCGGCTTGGAGCCCGAGGTCCATGTGCACCGCGTCTCGCGCAGACCCACTGCGACTGCCCCGGTTTCGGTCGCCACTGTGCGCAACGTGCTGGCTCGGCTGCCGGGCACCGCCTCGACCGGCACCATCGTGCTGATGGCTCACTACGACGGGCGCACCGTCTCACGAGCTGCCGGCGATGACGCGAGTGGCGTCGCCGTGTTGCTTGAGACGCTGCGGGCGCTGCAGGCGTCGGCCTTTCAGCCCGACAATGATCTGCTCGTTCTCTTCACCGACGCCGAAGAGCTCGACCTGTTCGGGGCCCGAGCGTTCGTCGAACAGCATCTGGATTCGTCAGACGTTCGTCTGGCCGTGAACGTCGAGATGCGTGGCGGGGGTGGGCCTTCGGTGATGTTCGAGACCGCGGCGCAAAACGGTTGGGTCATCGAGCAGCTCGAGGCGATGGACCCCTATCCGTCGGCGCATTCGATGTCGCTTGAAGTCTACCGTCGCATGCCCAACGACACCGATTTTTCGCCGTTTCGCGATGCCGATATTCAGGGATTGAACTTTGCAGCAATCGGCCGGGGCGCCGTCTACCATCAGGCCTATGACGATCCGGCGCACCTTGATGAGGCCACACTGCAACATCACGGGGCACGCCTGCTCGCATTGGTGCGCGGCCTGAGTGTCCAGCCACTCGATTCGGTACATGGTCCCGATCGAGCCTATACGACCTTGCCGCTGATCGGCCTGCTTTCGTGGCCAGTGTCACAGATGCCGCTGCTGGCTGGCGTGCTGGGCGCCATCTGGCTTGGCCTCGCGCTGCTCGCGCTGGCACGCGGCCGTGGAACCTTTGAAATCGCCCATGGAGTGATTGCCTCAGGTCTTGCCATGGCCCTCGGGGCTGGCGCCGGATGGGGCTTGTACGAGTTCGTCTCACCCCGCCACGCAGAGTCAGGATGGCTTCATGGTGCGGCGCTTCATGGCCAGTCTTGGTACGTCGCAGCCTTGATCGCGGTAGCGGCTCTGATCGGTACCCTGAGCTGGACCGCGCTGCGGCGCAGCGCCGGGGTGGCCGCGGCGACACTCGGCATCGCTCTGCCCCTCGTAGCCGGCTCGCTCCTGGTGGCCTTCGTGGCTCCGAGAGCCACACTCGTGACGGCCGGACCTGCGGCGGCCCTGCTCGCCTCGACTCTGGTGGCGAGCGTGGCTGGCCGACGTCACGAAACGAGCACGGTAGCCCTTGTGATCTACGTTGCCTCGGCGCTGGTCACCCTCGCCTTCATCGTTCCAGTGGTTGAACTGGTCGCCGATGCGATGACGCTTCAGTTCGCGATGGGGCTCGGCGTCATGGCGGTGCTTGGCGTCTTGGCGCTGGGTCCGGCGCTTGAGGGCCTGCGGCGGCCCAATGCATGGTGGCTGCCCGCATTGGGCATCATCACGGCCTCAGCCCTCGTGTGGGGTGGGCTGCGTAACGCCAACCCCAGCTCGGAGCGTCCCGCACCCTCGACCTTGGTCTACCTGCAGGATCAGGGGGCACCTCAGGTGCCCGTACAGGCGTGGTGGCTGACGGCGCTGGATGGCGGCCAGGAGTGGGCCTCGCAGCAGACGTCATCGACCTTCGAACCGGCTTCGCTGGACCTGGATCGCTACGCGCTGCGCATGCCGATGCTGGCCGCGCCGGCCCAAGCCCTCACCCTTGAGCCGCTTCGACTGCGCGTACTGGGCGACACCGTGATCGGCGCGGGTCGCCGCGTGCGCATCGGTATTCCCTACCCTCGCCAGCCTGAACAGCTGCGTGTCGAACTCGATCCGGGTGCCGGGCTGGTCGGCGTCGATGGTGACGAGATCGCCGTCTCGATCGACGGCCGACCTCGATCCCTGGTGCACCTCGGACGCCCAGCTGACTCCCTGCTCGCCGTCGACGTTGAACTCCCCCTGACGGCCACAACCCTGGATCTGTCGATCCAGGAAGAGCTGCAGCGTCCCTGGGAATTGCTGGGCAGTGACATCTGGCGGCGCCCTGACGATCTGGCTCCCAACATTCGGACGGAGTCAGATCGGGCGCTGATTCGCTCGCATCATCGCATTTTGCTCGACACGCCCGTGCCAGAAGACGCCATTGTCGGAGAGGGACGATGACGTCGGCCCAGACCTCCTGCCCGGGCTGTGGTCTGGCCCCCGCGTTAGGCTCGTCTGCGCCTGCGACTGACCTGCCAGTGACCGACCTACCCGTGACCGGCCTGCCTGGGACCTCTGCCTCAGCCAGCGGACCCGCCGAACTGAACGCATCTTGGTTCTGCTGGCAAACCTACCGAGAAGTATTGCGCCACGAATACCGCGATGCTGGGCGATGGCCGCTCTCGGGGCTGACCCGGGCGGCGTACGCGGCACAGCATCCGGGCGCACCAGGCCGCGAGTCGCTGAAATCGCTGGGGCTGCACCTGCTGTCACTGCACTTCGTTTTTGAGCGTGGTTGCAACCCTGCCCGATTGCAACGAGTTCGCCAGGCCGCTGAAGATCGACTCATTGAAGGCTTTGTCTGGCTGGAACCACCCCCAACCCTCAACGACCCTGCCGAACTGCAGGTGCACAGTCTGCTGGACGCCGACGAGGTCGACCGGTACCAAGAAGCTGTGCGCGCCTGGGCGTCGTCAGTTTGGGAACGCTGGAGCCCTCACCACACTACCATTGCCCGCTGGGCGGATTGGCTGATCGCGGCTTCACCGCCACACTTCATCGCCGATCTGGCGAGCTGAACCCTTCGTTTCTTCGGAGAACTGCCTCCATGGCCCCTTCAGGTTTGATGCTGCGGCTGACCCGCACTTTGCCGTTGATCGTAGCCGCCTTGGCGTTTGCCATTGGTGCTACCGCACGGCCCGTTGCAGCGCAGATCGGCCTTGAGACCGTCGTACCGCTCGAACTGCGCGGACCGGTGTCAGGCATCATCGTCGGCATCATTTCAGACGGTGAATTTGCCCTTCTGCAATCCTTTGGATCTTCGGTACTCGCTACAGACGCAGTCGATTCCGCCGCTGTGGCACCCACGGACTCCCTGCAAATTGATGCGGTATTCCCCTTTCCGTGGGGCACCCAGATGCTGCTTGGTGTGACCGCACGGGCCCTAGCGTCTCAGAATCTGCTCGGGCTCGACGTGCCCATCTCGGCCTATTTGACGGAGCTGCGTGATACCGACCTGGGTTCTGCGACCGTGTCACAACTGCTCATGGAGAGTGCGGGGCTGCCCGACCTCTCTCCGCCCCCGAACATGTCGTGGACCCAGCTAATGGATCGCGCGGCGCAGATTCCTCTGGTGACCAAGCCGGGTTCGGCGTACTCGCGCTCACGACTCTCGTATCCGCTCGTCGCACGTGTGCTCGAACGTGTCGTCGGATTGCCCATCAACGAGGTGCTGACGGCCGCGGTGCTCTCGCCGCTGGGCATGGTGCAGTCATCGTTCAGCCCCATCACTGCGTCTGAGCAAGGACAGTTGATTCAGGGCTATGAAATGCCCGCCGACGAAGTCGTTCCGGTGCCGCACGTGCTCGACATCGGGGGGCTGCCCGTGCTCTACACGTCGATGGACGACCTCATGACCTTCGTGGCCGCGTGGATGGCGGGGGATCTGCGGGGGGCTTCGCCGGTTCAGGCCGACCCTTGGAATGGCGAGGGGCTCATGGGGAGCCGTCTGTACGTCGACGGCATGTGGTACGAGGCGGAGCGGCAACTGCCCCGCGTCAGTCTGCGAGACGAGGGTGTTGGCTTTGGCGTCGGGCTCGATCTGTACCCCGAATCGGGGGTGGCTTTGGCTGTGGTGGCCAATGGCCAGCTCCCGACGGGCGTCTTGTCGTGGGCCGAATCTGAGGTCGAAGTCGCGCTGATGGAGTTGATGCCAACGACAGCTTCAGATGATGCCACAGCACCGGCAACGGAGCTGGCAGAAGTCCCTGCTGAGGGGGCTGCACCGTCGACTGAGGAGCCTGCCGAGCCCCCACTGCCCGCGGATCTGCCGGACTGGGTCGGCACCTTTGAAAACGGAGGCGCTGCTTTGACCCTGGAGCTCGACGACGAGGGCAATCCCGTCATCGTGCGCAATGAAGAGCGCGTTCCCATGCTCCGCCTCGACGAGCGTGTATGGGGTCTGCCCACGCCGGCGGGCCTGGTCGCGATGCGACTCACCCGGGTCGACGGTCAACCTGTGGTCTTCACCGGAGGCGCCGTGTACCGCCGCCTCGCCCCCACCGAATCACAAGACTGAGACGCCCAATGGCTGAGCAGAAATTCATCTACCACATGCACCGTCTTTCGAAGATTGTGCCGCCCAAGCGCAAGATTCTCGAAGACATCAGTCTGTCGTTCTTTCCCGGGGCAAAAATCGGGGTCGTCGGGCCGAACGGGGCGGGAAAGTCGTCACTCCTGAAGATCATGGCCGGTGTCGATACCGACTTTCTTGGCGAAGCCTGGGCCATGAAGGGCACACGCATCGGCTACCTGCCTCAGGAGCCCGAACTTGATGCGTCGCTTGATGTGCAGGGCAACGTCGAGCTGGCCGTCCGCGAGACCAAAGATCTGCTGCGGCGCTTCGAAGAAGTCAGCATGAAATTTGCCGAAGTCTCGACCGACGAAGAGATGAACGCGCTCATCGAAGAGCAGGCCAAGCTTCAGGACCGCATCGATGCCGCCGACGCGTGGAATCTCGATCGTCAGCTAGAGATCGCCATGGACGCGCTGCGACTGCCCCCGGGTGATGCCGACGTAACCAAACTTTCAGGTGGTGAGCGGCGGCGTGTGGCCCTCTGCAAGGTGCTCCTTGAGCAGCCCGACCTGCTGCTACTCGACGAGCCCACCAACCACCTCGATGCCGAGTCGGTGCTCTGGCTTGAGCAGCACCTGAAGGCCTTTCCGGGCACGATCGTGGCCATCACCCACGATCGCTACTTTCTCGATAATGTGGCCGAGTGGATTCTCGAGCTGGATCGAGGTCAAGGTATTCCGTGGAAGGGCAACTACACATCGTGGCTGGAGCAGAAACAGGAGCGCATGCGGGTCGAAGAGCGGCAAAACTCGGCACGCGCCAAGACCTTGGAGCGAGAGCTGGAGTGGGCACGCATGGCCCCTCGTGCCCGTCATGCCAAAGGCAAGGCACGCATCAACGCCTATGAAGAATTGCTGGCAGCTGATGAGCGCGAGCAGGTGCGCACAGCCGAAATCCTCATTCCCAAGGGGCCACGCCTCGGCGACGTGGTAATTCGAGCTGAGCATCTGCAGAAGGCGTTTGGTGATCGGCTGCTTGTCGACGATCTCACCTTTGACGTACCTGCGGGTGCGATTGTCGGCATCATCGGCGCAAACGGTGCAGGCAAGACCACCCTCTTTCGCATGGTGACCGGGCAGGAGACACCTGACGCCGGTTCTCTCGAAGTCGGGTCGACGGTTCAGCTCTCATATGTCGACCAGAGCCGCGAAGAGCTCGATGGCAACAAGACGGTCTTTGATGAGGTCACCGGTGGAGCCGACATACTGAACTTCGGACGCGCTGAGGTGAACAGCCGAGCCTATCTGTCGTGGTTCAACTTCCGTGGCCCCGACCAGCAGAAGAAGGTTGGCGTGCTCTCAGGTGGTGAACGCAACCGGCTGCATCTGGCGAAGCTCCTGAAAGATGGTGGCAACGTATTGCTGCTGGACGAGCCGACCAACGACCTCGATGTCGACACCTTGCGAGCCCTGGAAGACGCGCTGCTTCAGTTTGCGGGCTGTGTGCTGGTGATATCGCACGATCGGTGGTTTCTCGACCGCGTGGCGACGCACATTCTTGCCTTTGAAGGTGACAGCCGCGTCGTCTGGTTCCCGGGCAACTTCGAAGAGTACGAAGAAGACAAGAAGCGCCGACTGGGCGACGGGGCGGAACAGCCTCACCGCATTCGCTACAAGAAGCTCGTGCGGTGAGGCGTTGTTCGCCTCAGGGTTGATCGATCACAATTGATCGCGCGGGTCAGCCGCCCCCACCACCTCGGCGGGGCTTCGCCGAACCGCGCCCGCTCGAGCCGGAACCCGAACCTGATCCGCCACGCGCTGGACCGGCCGTGGCACCTCCCTGCGATCGTCCACCCGAATTGGGCTGGGCTGCGGGGCGTGACGGGCGCGTGCGACGCGAGGGCGTCGACCCCGTGCTCGACCGATCGCGCGACGGGGTCGATGCCCCGACTCCTTGGCGGGGGCGCGCCAGTCTGCGCGTCGAACTCTCGCCCGTCGTCGAGGGCGCCGTGATCGTGC
>CAYVPD010000059.1:6072-7707 GCA_964453545.1 uncultured Gemmatimonadaceae bacterium | reverse complement strand
ATCGTCAGTCAGGTCGAAGGTCGGCTGCGTGACGGCCTGAGTGCTGTTGATGTGTTCCGGGCCTGCTTTCCGGCCGGCACCGTCTCAGGTGCGCCCAAAATCCGCGCCATGGAGATTATCGATGAGCTTGAGCCCGTGCGCCGCGGACCCTACGCTGGCGCGGTGGGCTACTTCGGCTTTGGTGGCATGGCGATGGATACGGCAATCGCCATTCGCACGGTGCTGGTCACCGGTGGACGTGCGTGGGTCCAGGCGGGTGCCGGGGTGGTCGCTGACTCGGTGCCGTCTCGCGAATATGAAGAGACGCTGAACAAGGCGCGGGCTCTGCTGCGAGCTGCGGCCATGCTGGAGTCCGGGTCGCTGAGCTGACGCCGTCGGGCAGCGGCTGTGCTCAGGGTCGTGCCAGCACCGTCCCGAGTCGATCGTAGAGGCTGATCAGGGCATCAATGCCCTTCTCGAAATTCTCTACAGTGAACCACTCATCGGGGGCGTGCATGTTGCAGCCGGGCAACGCGAATCCGACGAGCAGCGCGGGCGCACCGAGCACGCGCTCAAAGTCGCCCACGATCGGAATCGAGCCCCCCTCACCGATCAGGACCGGGGCCTGACCAAACGCCTCTCCAAGGGCCGCGCCCGCCGCCTCGAACAGAGGGCCCGTCGGATCGGCACGCCAAGGCTTGCCTCCGTGGAGTTCGACCAGTTCGACGTTGACCTCAGGTGGTGCGACAGACGAGAGATGGGCACGAAGGGCTTCGACGACGCGGTGCGGGTCTTGGTCGGGCACCAAGCGAAAGCTGACCTTGGCCATCGCCTTGGCCGGGAGCACCGTTTTGGCGCCCTCACCCGTGTAGCCGGACAGCAGGCCGTTCACCTCGCAGGTGGGGCGAATCCACAAGCGCTCCAGGGTCGAGTAACCGGCCTCGCCCGACAAACCAGGGGTGCCGACCTCGTCGCGAAAGCGACCCTCATCAAAGGGGAGCTGCCGAATGGCTTCACGCGTTTCGGCATCCCATGAGAGCACATCATCGTAGAACCCGGGAATGGCGATGCGGCCTTGCTCATCGTGCAGCGTGGCAAGCATGCGAGCCAGCACCATGGCCGGGTTCGGAACCGCGCCACCATAGGCGCCCGAGTGCAGGTCGCTACGTGCGGACGAGACGTGGATCTCGACATAGGCCAGCCCCCGAAGCGAGAACAGGAGCGAGGGCAGCCCTTCGTCAAACATGGCCGAGTCCGAGATGACCACGGCATCACAGGCCAATCGATCACGCCATTGCTCGACAAACGGCACGAGGTTGGGAGAGCCGACCTCTTCTTCGCCCTCGGCGAGCACAACGATGTTGGCCGGCAGGGTCTGGCCGCTGGCCAGCGCTGCTTCGAGCGCCTTCACGTGCATGAAGAGCTGACCCTTGTCGTCAGCCGAGCCCCGCGCGTAGATGCGACCGTCGCGAATCTCGGGCTCGAAGGGTGCCGAACTCCAAAGCTCCAGCGGCTCGGCCGGCTGAACGTCGTAGTGGCCGTAGATCAGCAGCGTCGGTGCGTCAGGGCCGGCTTTACGCCATTCCCCGAGTACGACGGGATGCCCGGGGGTGTCGATGACTTCGACGTCGAGACCGGATCGACCGATCTGATCGG
>CAYVPD010000059.1:0-6062 GCA_964453545.1 uncultured Gemmatimonadaceae bacterium | reverse complement strand
TTGTGCGGCCTCTCGTGTGTCTGGGTCGTGCTCTGAGCGTGCGCTTACCGAAGGAATGCGCAGAAACTCGAACAGCTCACTGCGAAAACGCTCGCGATGCTGCTCGGCAAAAGAGCGTGCAGCTGTCACCAGATCAGAGCCAGGCGCGAACGCCCCAGCGGTAGACCAAAGCCATCTTCAGGGCGAAGACGCCACCGCTGGCCATGCCACCCACACTGAGGGAGAGCGGATCTTCGAAATGGAAGATGCCGACGCCCAGCATGCCGCCGATGACCGCTGCAAAAGCACCCAGAACGGCGATGATGGTACCGTGGCCGGGCTGCTCTTCGGGGAGCTTCATTGCCGATTTCACGATCAGCCCGATGACGGCGCCCATCACGATCCAGATTCCGATTCCAATCCAGTTTTCCATCGGTCCTCAAACGCTGAAGAGTTGGCAGAGTTCAAAAATAAGCCTGTGGTGCGTGTCCCTCAATCTTCGGCCTGCATCCGTCGCTTCAGGTCGGCGAGGCGGGCCTCGACGTCGATCTGGGGTCGCACCGGTTCGGTCAGGGGGCCGACGCGAAGGTCCAGGTCGTCAGACTCAAACGAGAATTCCTGGGCAGCCTGCGCCTCTTCGAGCTGTGAGCGCATCTCGTCGACCTCGGCTTGACGGAGTTCCAACTCTCCCTCCAACGCCGCTGCCTTGGTCTCCATCACCCGCAGGCGCCTCAGATGTTTCGCCTCGAACTCTTCAGCGAGCTGTACGGTCTCGTGGTCGTCAATGTCTCGGGCAAGCCGGGCACGGCGCTGAAGCGTCTCGACCTCGCGCTGTTCGGCCTCGATATCGGCTTGCGTGGCAGCAAGGTCGGCCTTCAAGCGAGCAAGGCGGCCCTCAGCTTCATCAACGTGCGAAAGCATGCCGGAGAGATGACCTGAGCTCGCAGAATCCGACTGGGCCCGGTTCAGCTCGCGATTGAAGTTGTCGACCGCCTCTCGAAAGGCATCACGCAGTTCATCAAACATGCCTGACGATGCCTGAAAGTGCCCCAACCGACAAGCGGCAAAGGCCAAGAGTGCTGCGACTCAGGCGAGGTGCGGCTCGATGCGCTGCTGAAACGAATTGCGAGCCCGATGCAACCGGCTTTTGACCGTGCCGAGGTTCACCCCGGTGATCTCTGCGATCTCTTCGTAGCTCTTGCCCTCGAGTTCGCGCAGACGAAAGACGAGCTGGTGATGCTCCGGCAACTCTTTGACCATGTCTTCGACGAGCTCTTTGAGGAACCGCTGCCGGAAAAGCACGTCAGGGCGCATGGCCGAGTCTTCGAACTGGAGCGGACGGTGATCGTCGTCCCAGTTGTTGGTCAGCTTCTGGAAGAGCACTAGCGGGCTGCGCGAACGGTTGCGCAGTTCGTTTTTCGAAAGGTTGCTGGCGATCGTGTAGACCCACGTCGAGAACTTCTTTGACGTGTCGAAGCGGTGCAGGTGGCGAGTTACCCGAATGAAGGCCTCTTGAACGAGGTCTTGCGCCCGGTCAGAGTCGCCGGTCTTTCGAGTAATGAAGTGCACGAGCCGATCGCGGTAACGATCGTACAGTTCCTGGAACGCCCCGTTTCGGCCCTCAAGATGAGCCGTGACGAGCATCTCGTCAGAGAGCTCGCGCAGAGGGACCCGTGCGGTTTCCAGATCGTGGGATTCGGCTGAACGCATGAGGCTCTCTCGGCTGAGACGAAAAGACGATCGAGCGGCAGACGGTCGCTCATGATCGTTCCTGCTTTGCCTTCCAAAGATGTCGAGTTTGCCTTGGTGCCGCAAGAGAAAAACCGAAAAAATACGTTCTGAAAACAATTTTTGGTCGGTTTCAGAACGGACAGCGCAGAAACTCGCCGCGAAAAAACGGTCACGCACGAGATTTCGCGCGATCGACCACATTCCACGTGTGGGTCTGGAAAACAGCCCCGGTTTGCCCACATTGGTACCATGACAACGCCCCTCTCGAACTCGACCGAATCTCCTGCAGCAGCGGCCCCCGCACCGGGTCCGATCCTGTCACGGCGGCCTCGTGTGTCAGCCGTTGTGGGGCTCAGGCTTCTTGAGGTCATTCGGGATCTCGACCATCCCGACGAGGTGCTCGAAGACGAGGATCCTTCGTTGACCATGCCTCGGCGGCTGGGGCTGTCTGACGTCATCGACCGCCAGATCGTTATGCACCGCGATCTGGTTCGCCGTCGGCACCGTATGACAGATCAGGAGCTGCACGATCTCTTTCAGTTGGTGGCTCGTCGACCTGACGCAAGCGCCATCTTTCTGCGCGTCGGACAGGTTTTGGGCCAAGAGTCGCGGGCGATGGATGGGGTACTGGTAAAGGTTCTCCCTGAGCTGTTGGCCTACTCTCGTGCGCGGCGCATCGTGCGGCGCGGGCTGTCGTCGCTTTTCGGTCGGCGAGTCGGTGGGTTCACGCACGGCCCGTTTGCACTTGAAGGCCGCTCTTTGCTGTTCTGGCAGATCGACCCGAGTGGCGGAGCGTGCTGTTTGGTCACCGGGTACTGCCAAGGCATCGTGGAGCAGGCCCTGCCGGGGCGACGGCAGGTCACGCACTCCAGCTGTCAGGCTCGGGGCGATGACAGTTGCCGGTGGACAGTCACTGCAGAAGTGGAGCATAAAACGCTCGAAAGGGATCGCATGAGCGATTTGCTCCGCTCCCCGGAACCTGAGGCCAGCTGAGGCAAATACTTGGGTTCGTCGCTCCCGCTTGTCGAGCAGGCGCGGCTCACTCTGTAACCCGATTCTTTTGGAGACCCCATGCTCGATGTCGGCGACGTCGTTCCCGATCTGAAGCTTTCGGCCGATGATGGCCAGACCGTCTCGCTCCGCGACTTCAGCGGACGCCGAGTCGTGCTGTACTTCTACCCGAAAGACGATACCTCAGGCTGCACGGCGCAGGCCTGTGACCTGCGCGATGAGATCACTTATTTCAACGATCTCGGTGTCGACGTGATCGGCGTCAGCCCTGACTCGGTCGCCTCGCATGTGAAGTTCAAGAAGAAATACGACCTGAACTTTCCGCTGCTCGCCGACGAAGACCACGCACTGTCCGAGGCGTTTGGCGTGTGGACGCAGAAGTCGATGTACGGCCGCACCTACATGGGCATCGAGCGCAGCACCTTCATCATCGAGGCCGACGGTCACATCTCGGCCGCGTGGCGCAAGGTGAAGCCCAAAGAGCACATGGCGATGCTACGGGAGCATCTCGCCAGCTGAGTCGGGTCAGACCTCGAGTTCGTCGAGGCCCCGCTCAGCGGCGCGGCGCAGGGTGTCACCGAGTGCCTTGTGCACCTTGTAAAGGCAGAGGTCTTGTACGACCAGGTGCCCCTGAGCCCGCAGTTCGGCCGCGACGTCATCGGCACGAATGCCCTCTTGCAGCCAAATGAATGGCTGTTCGGGGCGTTGCGCCGCCTCGCGAGCGACTTCGCCGGCTTCGGCTGAGGGCCGAAAGACCAGAACCATGTCGACCGGCTCTTTGACCTCGGCGAGGGAACGCACAACGGGCTTGCCCAAAATACGTTCAGCTGACGGGTTGATCGGAATGATGTCGCCACCCTTGGCCGCAAGATATGACGGCACTCGGCGAGCGGCTTTGGCCGGATCTCGCGAGATGCCAACCACAGCAATACTGATCGTGTCGCGAACGATTTGGTGAATCGTGTCGACGTCAGGATTGTTCGGGTCCGACGAAGCATCAAGCACAGCCTGCAATGTGCTGCGATCGTATTGTTCAGAGGTCTTCATCAGCTTCTGTAGATAAGTTGCGAGGGTGTCGCTGCCGGGCGCACCCTCTATGCAACGTATTGCCCCAACGACCGTTCGTCACCAACGTCGAGGTCGTTGTACGCCAGCCTCCTCCAGAGTTGAGCGTTTTTCATGAATTCTTCGATGCTCGTCTTTATCGCCGCTGGCGTCGCCCTGGTCGTCGGGTGGATCGCCGGGCGAGTCTTGCGTCCGTCAACGGCCCCTGACCCTTGGCCGGCCCGGCTTCGGGCGATGATTGGCGCTCTCTCTGAAGGTGTCGTGCCGCCTGCTGATGCGGCAGAGCCCTCAGAGGTCACCGAGCTGCGCTCAGCGCTTGAGCAGGGATGGAGGCCGCGCAACGCTGATCGGGAGGCCGCGCTTCGGCAGGCCTTCGGACGCGTCGCAGCATTTTTGGAAAACTCGGTCGCGTCGCCCCTGAAGGCGGTGCGCGAGGGCGACGTCGAGCTGCTTCGAGAAGGGGTCGATCGGGCGCTCGGGGGGCTGGCCGACCTGCGGTTCTACCTGCGTGAGCCGGTCAGGCCCGACGAGACGCACAATCTGGTACCGCTGCTCCAGCAGGTTCAGCGCGAGTTCGTGGCCGACTGGGAGATCGGGGTGCGTTTCGGCGCTCCCGCGACTCCGGTGCGAGCGCGCATTCACGCCGCGTCATTCAAAGATGCCGCCTACCTGCTGCTCCACAACGCAGGCCACTTCGGGGGCGGGCAAACCGTCGACCTCCAAGTCGAAGACCGGCCTGAAGAGGTACGTGTCGTGATTCGGGACCGGGGGCCGGGCTTTTCAGACGAGGCGTTGCAGCACGCGCGCGATCTGTTCTACACGACTCGCCCCGAAGCCCTTGGGCTCGGCATCCCCTTTGCCCGCAAGGTGATCGAGGAATGCGGTGGGCGACTCGAGATCCGGAATCGTGAAGAGGGTGGTGCAGAGGTTGCCCTGGTGTTGCCCAAGGCCTGACGCCCCGCTCTGACCTTCGAGCCGATCAGACGTAGCCGTAGATCTGGTACAGCATCAGATACACGATGATGCCAGTCACCGATACGTAGAACCAGATCGGATAGGTCCAGCGCGCCTGCCGTGCGTGATCCTCGAAGCGCTCCTTCCACGCCAGAAAGAGCAGGCGCAGCACGAGCGGCACGACGAGCACGGCGAGAATCATGTGCGAGAACAAGATCGCGAAGTAGATCGAGCGAGCGAGTCCCTCGCCGGCGAATTCGTGAGTGCCCGTCAGCAGGAATCGCGTCACGTAGAAGACGAGAAACAACGTCGAGGCCAAGACCGCACCAATCATCGCGTTGCGATGGGCCTCACGCCGCCCCTGCTTGATGAAGACCCAGCCGGCGATCAGGCAGAGCGTCGAGGTGGTGTTCAGCCCTGCGTTGACGGGGGCGAGCAGGTCGCCAAGCGTCTGAGCGTCCATGGTCGGGAGCGAGCCCTGTAGCGGTCAGTAAGAAGAGCGGAGAGTCTGCAGAGCGCGTGCCGATTCGTGCGGCGATGCGCCCATGTCAGCCGTAGCCGCCGTAGCTGACCCCATGAACCCCCAGGTGGTCAGCAGCACCAGCACCGACAGCAGGGCGGCGGCGCCGAGGGTGTGAAGAGACACCGGTACGACCGCCAGAATCGTGAAGACCGAGACCACTCCCAGCGTAAACTGGGTGAGCACGAGGGCACCGGCGCCCAACGCAGCCCGACGCACATGCGGAGCGGCTGTGGAGCGCAGCAGCTTGGCCATCAGGGTGAGCACGGCCAGAGCGGCCACCACCCCCATCACGCGGTGGGTGAACTGCACAGCCACGAAGTGGTTGTCGAGAGGCGGGACCCACGACCCCAAACAGGTCGGAAAATCGGGACAGGCCATGCCCGAATCCGAGTGTCGAACCCAGGCGCCGATGATGCTCTGCAGCCCGACCAACCCTGCGGCCAGCAATCCCCAGCGCCGAAGAATGGCACGCACATCAGCGCCCAGTGGACCGTGCGCAGTTCGCCGCGGAGAGGTGACGGTCGCAAGCACGACAGCCAGGGACAAGAAGCTGAAGGCCAGCGTCAGGTGGGTCGTCGAGACCGCATCGGGCAGCTGATAAATGACCGTCAGGCCCCCAAAGACGGCTTGAACGAGCAGCAGTGCGACGCCCGCAAGGGCCGCCCGCACAACGCTGCGCTTCTCGGCGCCATCACGCCAAGCGATGAAGGTTGCCGCCGCAAAGATGAGAATCAGCCCGCCCGCCACGAGACGGTGCAGGTGCTCCCAGAAGATGCCGCCTTCCATGAGCGGCATCATC